>JAEYUA010000094.1 GCA_023433755.1 Bacteroidota bacterium
GGCCAATGGCCAAAAGCCATCAGCCAAAAGCCGACCTCCTCTCTGCGGTAAAAAAAATAAAATACTTTGACAACCTACATTATGAAAAATTACCTTCTGCCCCTCTTCCTGCTTTGCATGCTCAGCACAAAAGCACAGGATAAAAATTCAGGTATGGCGATCAAATGGGGCCCACTTGGTCTGGTAACCGGGAACATCAGTCTATATGGTGAATACAATTTTGGAAAAACATCACTCACGGCCAAAATCGGCATACCGGTAAAAACGCACCGCACTTTCCAGTACGATGAAAAGGATGCTGAGTTCGACATGAAAGCCACTTCTTTCATGGCCGGTTACAGGATCTATCTTTCCAAAAAACATATGCGTGGTTTTTATTTTGAACCATTTTTCAAATATGTACATCATTCGAGTGAAGGCCGTGGCCGTGCGGTGCTGGATGGCGACAACGTGGTGATGGATTTTACCAATACCTACGACGGCATTGGCGCAGGCGCGCAACTGGGTGTTCAATTCCTGATTGCCAAACGCGTGGTGCTGGATCTTTACTTCCTCGGCCCGGAGATCAACTCATCCAGCAATAAATTCAGCGCAGTGGAAACCACTGATGCTATTCCATGGACCTCGGTAGAGGCCAGCGAGGCAGAACAGGATATCCGTGATTTTATAGATGATTTTCCATTTATCAAAAACAAGGTGAATATTATGGTGGACCGCAATAACAAAACAGTTACTGCTGATTTCAAAGGTGCACTACCGGGATACAGGGCCGGCATTTCGATTGGTATCGCTTTTTGATCATGCAGGCTTTCAAAATAAAAAAGGGAAAACAGGTATGCTTTCCCTTTTTTATTTCACTATATCGAAAATTAATTTCCGAATACTTTTTTCAGGAGATCCGATGTCCTCGCAAAAGGATCCTTCCTGATCTTTTGTTCTTCCAGTGAAAGCTGGTGGAAGATCCCAAACAATGCTTTTTCTGTAACATAAGCAGCGAGGTCGGGATTCACTTTATCCATGCTTACTTTATTATAAGCAGTGAACACCGCGTTCCAGTGTTTGGTGGCGTTTACTTTTTCGAGGGAAGTTTCAATCACAGGACGGAAAGCTTCCGTAAGAGCCACGGTGGTTTTTTCTTTCAGATAGCCGGTAGCTGCAAAATCTCCTCCCTTCAAAATGCCCATGGCATCCTGGAAACTCATTTGCTTCACTGCATTGACAAAGATAGGTGCAGCGCTTTTAGAAGCATCTTCAGCGGCACGGTTCATAGAGAGAATGGCTTCATCAACCAGCTTACCCATACCGATGGCCCTTAATTTCTTTTCTGCTTTTTTTGCTTCTTCCGGCATCAGCACTTTAATGGCTGCATCCTTAAAGAAACCATCAGCGGCCGATAATTTCTGGGAAGCATTATTAGCTCCTACACTCAGCGCCTCTTTCAAACCATTGGCGATTTCTTCAGTGCTAAGGGAAGATTTACCGGAGTTGCCTCCTAATATTTTATTGACACCGGTTTTACCGGAAGAATCTTTTTTGATGAGATTTTTGAAACCTTGTGCATCTGTGCTGGTGATGGCAAGAAAAAAAGAAGCAAGGAGGAGGACTTTTTTCATAGTTCGGTTTTTATACTGGATGTAAAATAGTGAGATGTAATTTAATAAGCCGTTAATGTTCAAACAAGATATGAAAGCAGGTTAAAATATGTCATCGTACTAATACCTAGTAATTTTCAGTTTTTTCACCGCAGAGAAAAGGAGAAAAGGAGGTAGCGCAGAGTATATTCGGAAATTTTGACTTTTGACTTTTGACTTCTGACTTTTGACTTCTGACTTCTGACTTTTGACTTCTGACTTCTGACTTCTGACTTCAAACTATATTCGTACAATGGTCTCCATTTGGGAAAAGGAAAGTTTTTATGCACCACAGGATGTGGTGATCGCGGGGAGTGGTTTTGTAGGATTATGGTCTGCCTTCTACCTGAAAAAAAAGCATCCAAAACTTCGGGTAACCATCATTGAGAGGGGTATCATTCCCACCGGAGCCAGCACCCGCAACGCGGGTTTCGCCTGCTTTGGAAGCCTGAGCGAAGTGGTTTTTGACGGGCAAACCATGGGCACGGATAAAATGCTGGAACTGGTGGAAATGCGGTTCCGGGGGCTGGAACGAATCCAGGAATACTTTGGCAAAAAAGCAGGCTTCGATATGTGCGGGGGCTATGAACTTTTTGATGAGGGCAATTCATTTTCTCGAGGAAAAATCGAAGAAGACATTCATTATATCAATTCACTTTTCAAAAATTTCACCGGCTCCAAAAAGACCTACCAGCTCGCCGATGAACAGATCAGTGAGTTTGAATTTGAAAGAACACGTCACCTCGTCAAAAATAAAATGGAGGGATATCTTCATTCCGGCAAACTGGTGCAGGCACTTCTGCAAACAGTCCAGAGCATGGGAGTACAGGTATTCAGCGGCACGGAGATCCTGGGGTTTGAAAACAAAGGCAATAAGATTGAGATCAGCACCAGTCTACCTGCTACCATCACTGCTGAACAACTCCTTATTTGTACCAATGCATTCGCAAAAGATCTGATACCTGAAATGGATATCATTCCGGCAAGGGGACAGGTATTACTCACCTCTCCCATTCCTGCTTTACCATGGAAGGGAACCTTTCATTCCGATGAAGGATTTTATTATTTCCGTAACCTGGGTAACAAAGTTTTACTTGGTGGTGCAAGAAATAAGGCCTTTGCTGATGAACAAACCACGGAGATGCAAACCTCAGCTTTCATTCAGTCACACCTCGAACAATACCTCGATGAAGTGATCCTGCCTAAACACAGGGGTCAGTATACCATTGAAATGAGATGGGCCGGCATCATGGCCATGGGCAGCGAGAAGATGCCTGTGATCAAAGAAGTTCAGCCGGGAATTTTTTGTGCCGTCCGAATGAGCGGAATGGGAGTGGCACTGGCTCCCGTGGTGGCAAAGCAGGTTTCAGGAATGATGCGTTAATCAGAGCCTCACTAATTTTTCCCTGAGTTTTGCGCCTTTGTTATTTGCCTGGATGAAATACATGCCGGGTCTTAATGAGGAGAGATCAATTTTCTGGTTCACAGATTTGACCTGCATTCTTTTCACTACCACTCCTTGCGCATTCAGGATATCAAGGTTTGTCCCGATCCATGATACATCTTCACTGAAGGAGATGGTAACCTCGGATACCACCGGGTTGGGGAATACCCTGATCACGGTTTCAGGCAAAGGTGCAGGCTCCACTTCAGGTTGGGTAAAATTCCAGGCCGCATTCAATCCACGGCTTGCCAGCAAAGAATGCCTGGGTCCTCCCGGGTTGAACAGGGCCAGCATCCTTTCCTTCTGACCGAAAGTGAACATGTTGGCGCAGGCATCGTTGGTGTAATCCATATAATTCATATACATGTCACCGGTAGCGCTATTGTTGCAGGAAGTTCTGAAACCGGAGGGACATCCTGTAGTAAAATTTCCTTGTTTGGGTGTATCGTCCACAAGGTCATCACCGCAATAAGTATCTCCCCAGATATGACGGAGACCCAGCCAGTGGCCGGCTTCATGAACGGCTGTTCTGCCAAGGTGGTGAGGTGCGCTGGAATTGATCGTCCCAAAAGCAGTATAGTGGATTGCGATCCCGTCCTTTTCCGGTGCGGCACCGGGCATGCTGGAATAACCCTGCGTGCCTCCGAGGTTACCGACCCAGATGTTCAGATAAGAACGACTATCCCAGGCATCATCACCACCTTGCGCAGTAAATTTTATTTTATCATCGAGCTTCCATTGTGAAACCCCGGTGTGCCTTCTTACAATACCACTGGTGGCTCTTCCCTCCGGATCGGCTGTTGCCAGGTAAAACTCCACCTGTACATCGGCGCCGAAGGCTTTGAATCGCTGTGGAGTATTTACTGTATCAGCGTTCCTTCTCCTGAAATCCCGGTTCAGCGCTTCAAGCTGGCTCCTCACCTGCTCATCGGAAATATTCTCCGCTGCTGTTTTATATAATACATGCACTACAACAGGAATGCGGATCACATTAGCCTCTTCGCCTTCCATTTTGGCAAAGGCCTGTTGCTTTATAAATTGTTCGATGTTTTGAATGCGTTGTGTAAGCGAAGGATCCACAGCAGCCTGCTGTGAAAGATAACTGGTGACGGCACACTCACGTTGAGCCATAGCCGCAGAAGTCAATGCAATGCAAATACCTAATAGTACCGTCCTCATAGTTCCAGGGTTTGAGGCATGCACAGGCTTACGGATAAACGAAAGCTTTAACCGGATGTTGGAAAAAGGAGAATACGGAACGTTATGAGATTCCCAGGTATTGGAAGACTTAATTACAAAACAGATAGAATTTGGGGGAGATCTTTGTAAGGATACGTGGGGAGATGCTTCAAATATAGAAGCTCTATTTTACAAATCAAAGCGAATGCCAGTTTTTTGTTTAACAAAACTAAAAACCGGCCTGCCTTATTTTTGTTTGATGAAACCTCGCCTTTTATTACCGGCTGCTTTATTAGTTTTATTCTTCATGGGATGTAATGATGGAGACAATGGAAACGATCCCGATCCGGGGGCGCCAGCCATTCCGCTTATCAGCTATTCCATTACGGGTACCACCCCTCATGATACTTCCTATTTTACAGAAGGCCTTGAGTTTCATAATGGACAAATGCTGGAGAGCACAGGGCACTATGGCAAATCACGCCTCGCACGGTACGATGCCGCCACCGGCAAACTGGTTCAGGAGATCAGCCTTGATGACCGTTTCTTTGGAGAAGGACTTACCGTATTCCGTGACACCCTTTACCAGCTTACCTGGAAAGAGAATGTAGTACTGGTGTACACGGTAAATGATTTTAAAAAAATAATGGAACTGCCTTTGCGCGGCGATGGCTGGGGACTGACCCATGACAGCATCAACCTGATTGCAAGCAATGGCAGCAGTGACCTTTTTTTCTATGAACCTGGAACCTTCAAATTACTGAATACACTTACAGTTCGTGAGAATGGCAGCTTTGTACCTAATATCAATGAACTGGAATATGTAAACGGAGCAGTTTATGCCAACCAGTGGAATTCTGATTATATATTCAGAATCGACCCTGTTACTGGTGAAGTAACCGGCAAAATGGATCTTGGTTCGATCCATCAAAGAGAAAAAGCAATGAACCCAGCCGCTAATGAAATGAACGGCATCGCTTATAATCCTGACACAAAACTATTTCATATTACAGGCAAGAACTGGTCCCAGACCTACCTCCTGCAAATGCCACATTAAGCTTTATCAATAATATAGATCAGGGAACTGCAGCGGTTCTTGTTGAACAAGGCCGTTATATTAGACCTTAGCCCGCGGATGCCTGCACCCAGCCAGCGGGTTTTCCCATTTTTATATTTGCTGCTCAACAGGCTGATATAAAAACTATCGAACCACATCGGTTTTTTGGCAACGATCTTCAATCCATGCCGCTGCACCAGCGCATCCATTGCGGCCGGGGTGAAATGATACAAATGCCTGGGCACATCGTAAGCGGCCCAGAACAATTTATAAACATTGCTGTCAACGGAAGTGTAATTGGGTACTGCAATAAAGATTTTTCCCCCGGGCTTCAGCAATTCTTTCAAACGTTTGATGTATTCATGAAGACTATGCACATGCTCCAGCACATGCCAGAGGGTGATGGCATCAAAGGCATTTCTTTCAAGTTCCTGCAGGGCGGCTGTTTCCTGCAATTCAATGCCATGAAGTGACCTGGCTTCCTTTCTTGCTCTTGCATCCGGCTCAATACCCGTAACCTCCCACCCTTTCTGTTTCATTGTATTTAAAAAGGCACCGGTGCCGGCACCAAGATCGAGCAGCCTTCCATTTTTCTTAGTATGCTGAATGATCAATGTAGCTTTCTGGTCGAGCGTATATTTTCTTACTGACTGGTACAGGCTGTTGATCAGTCCTTTTTTAGTATTGCTGTGAGAAATATAGTCTTCCGACTGGTAATAACCGCCGATGGAATCTTCATCAGGCGCATCCTGGGTAAAACGAAGACTGCAATCGCGGCACTGCCAGATTACAAACTGCTGTTGGCTTACCGAATGATCTTTCGCGGTAAAGAGCGGGTCCACCCTGCTGCTGTCGCATACCGGGCAACGGGAATAATGCACTGTATTCATAAGAGGGCTGCAAATTAAACATTCGCCTTCCATTGCAAGCCGGAAGCCGAGACCTGGAAATTATTCAGGAACAGGTAAATGACTATAGCGGCAATGGCAACCGCCAAAATGATCCATCCAATGAGCATTTCATATTGCCTGGGTACAGGAGCTATTTCCGGGGTTTCCACATCCGTTCCGGATTGAATCTCCTGGTCACCTACCAGCACATGGTGACGGGCATCTTCCCTGGTTACCTTCAAAGCAGGCACCGGTTGCAGGGAAGTAAGCTGGAGTGGATGCGGTTCAAAATGGATGGCACTTGACTGGAGCATCAATACACCAAACCCGCCCCACTGGAAGGGAGACTGCCGGATGCTGTTCCTGAGTTGCTCTCCAAATGAATGAATTGCATCCTTTCCCGGGTTTTCTTTAAATGAGAAATACCTGTACTGGTGTTCCGTTACATCATCCTGGCTGCTGTACTTCATGCTATACACAGGAGCTGAGAAGGATTTGT
>JAEYUA010000305.1 GCA_023433755.1 Bacteroidota bacterium
TTTTTCTTATCCTGCAATACCTGGAATCCCTGGCGGTTGAGCAGTTCATATTTGGAACGGATATTATCGAGCCCAATCTTATTTGACGGGCCTTTCACTGTTCGCGCCTGAAGGTTATTGCTCACCACAAGTTTGTTTCCTGATGTAGTGAAGATATCAATCATCAGCGGTTTATTTTTTGAAAGTACATTATGTTTTACAGCATTTTCCACCAGCATCTGCAGGCTGAGGGAGGGCAGGAGATAGCCATTGTATTTTTTATCTATCTCGGTTTTGAGCTGTACTGCTTCACCATGGCGGGTACGCAATAGCCGGTAATAACTTTCAATAAAACGGATCTCGGTCTGCAGCGTGGTAAGCCCGTCTTCATTATTCCTCAACAGGTACCGGTAAACTTTGCTGAGTTCATCAAGGAAGATCTCAGCCTGTTTGCGGTCTTCGGAAATTAGAGAAGAAAGCGTGTTGAAACAGTTGAACAAAAAGTGCGGGTTGACCTGGCTTTTTAGTGTTTCAAATTCATGACGGATGGTGAGCTGTTCCAGTTTTTCTTTTTCCGCCAGGCTGTCTTTCCATTGTTTAAGGATGTAGTCAGCTTCCCACATGGCAGTGGCAACCATGGTCAGACCGATACCAAGGTATAAGGCTATTCGGAAATTTTGCACGTTCAACTGGTAATCAAGAAACTCAAATGCATCATAACCATTAAACAGGGCCCGGTTGGTAAGATAAACCAATGTGATCTGGGCTACGGCCAGTATGGTGAGCCTCAGGCTGGTTTGCCTGATATCAGGGAACCGTGCACGGAGCCAGTGCATCATGGCGATCTGCGCATGCCATGAAAAATAACCCAATAGAAAAACAACTGGAAAAGAAAAAAGCCAGATACGGCCATTACTGAAAAATTCATCACCAAATAATAAATAATTCAGCAGGATGGCAAGAAAGGGCATCAGTGCAATGAAGGAAACCCACTCTAGCCTGGATGGTTTTATCAGCCTGATCATGCTACACTCATTTCTTTGTTTTCAATCAATGGCATCCTGATCAGTTTTTCTGATTCATCCTGCCTGATAATGATTTCGCGCTGGCACAGCAGGCGGTATTTATTGGCTATGTTTTCCAGCACTTCCATGCTGTTGTCTTTGCCGTTGATCTTCAACTGAACATTATGTTTTACATCGATCCAGTTCTGGTGAAGCGTAATCACAATATTGAGAGGCATGGTCCTGCTGATGGAATGCTGACCCAGTATATTTTCGATTACCATCTGTATGGTAAGCGGTGGAATCAGGTAGTTTTTTTTATCATCAGGTATCTGCGTTTCAATATTCAGTGCGGAACCATAACGGGCCTTGAGCAGGTAATGGTAAGAACGGATGAAATTGAGTTCAGTGCCCAGTGTAACCAGTTGTTCTTCATTGTTGCGGAGCAGGTAGCGGTACACCTTGCTCATATGGTCCAAAAAATCCTCAGCGCTTTCCGCATCCTCCTGGATGAGGCTTGAAAGGGTATTGAGACTATTAAAGAGGAAGTGCGGGTTCATCTGGCTTTTCAATCCCAGCAACTGGCTTTGTACATATTCTTTTTTGAGTTGTTCGGTTTCCGTAATGGTTGCCTTGAATTTATCATAACGGTAAACCCCTTCATTCAGGAAGGTGAGAAATACATTAACGACCATAAAGGATACATAGGCTTTTACGAAATCCTGGTCATTGTACTCATATCCAAGGAAAGCAAAATGATCATAAGCCAGTAGTAACAGGGAAATGTAAACCGCCGACATCAGGAAAAAGATCATAATGCAGATGGACAATCTTTTGAAAGTCTGGTTGTCAACCGGGAAACGGTTGCGCAATGAAATCGCAACCAGTCCGTAGGTAATAAAAGCCAGGGCCAGGAAAATGAAAGTCACCAGCGTACCCCAGGTAAATGTATCTCCCTCATTAAAATACCTGTTACCATACAAAAAGTAACAAAGCAGCATGGTCATAGGCAACATACTGGCCACAAGGATGGGTATATCCTTGTTGGTATAAGTGGGTATGTGAAGACGAATGGACATGCCTTTGTAAATTAAGAGCTTTCGTTAACAGAATATTAAAGCCCATAACCGGGCCCTGTATGAGGCGAATGAATTGAGGAAAAGCGGGTATGAATTGTATAAAAATAAAACCTAATGGAAATTTTGCCACCAGGCGGATATGAATACCATAAAAAACGCCTCCTGAAAATCAGAAGGCGTTTAGTACCGAGGAGCAGATTTGAACTGCCGACCTCAGGGTTATGAATCCTGTGCTCTAACCAACTGAGCTACCTCGGCTTGCTTCCAGTTTCACTGAAAGGGCTGCAAAAATAAGAATTCAACACTGATGTCGGAAATGAATTTTATGCTTAAGCCCTTAAATAATATTGACCTGGAATAAAATGTGCTGATCCTTGAAAAAAAACAAGGTGGTGAAAGCTTCAACTCTGCTTACAAGCTGAATCCTCCACCACCCCTGGGATTTTATGTTCATCATCCTTTGTAGCTGATCAAATCAGCATGAGGAATGCTCAACATTATGAGTTCATGTAACCGGAAGCATTTCCCTGGCCATCCTGTACACTTTCGCTTTCGGTTCTTACAATGTTGGGATTGTTATGACCGGTATTTCCGGATGAATATTTTGTTTCGATATAATCCTTGAAACTCATCACATCCTTACGGATCATTTTTTCAAATACAGGTGTCAGTACCCTGGCAATGCCTGAGCCTATTTCTCCTGCAGGCGGATGATAACTGATCACTACTTCCAGTTCGGTGCCCTGTCCACCCAGCGCCTCATGGAAAGTTACCTTGCCGGCATTATTGATCATGGAATTGGGAATGGATTGCCATCCAATAAGGCTTCCTGGTTCTTCCTTTACAATCTCGGCGTTCCATTTGATCTTGCCGATATTTCCCGGAACCACGGCTTCCCAATGGGAATGTTTGCTGTCGATCTCCGTTACAGAAGCGAGGTGCTTCATAAATAATGGCAGATTTTCAAGTTTACGCCAGAAAGCATAAACTTCATCTTTGGGTTTGTTCACAATCAGGCCTGTACGGATATTGATGTTTGAAGTTTGGGAAACACCTTTTGTTTTACCAAGGCTGGAATAGAGATTACAATGCCCGGAAACGCCGCGGTATAAAAGGTATCCGCCAAGTGCTGTTTTGAGCACACCACCAACGGGGTGTTTCAAAAGATTGTTGAGTCCAGATGAAAGGAGGAATGCGCCAATAGCGGCACTCGCGATCCTTTCTCCCTGCCCTACATTAATAACCCCGCTGCCAGACTGCGACTGGAATTCATTATCTGCATGCCAGCTTCCGTATTGATCATTTGCCATAAAAAAATATTTTCTTGATGATTTGTTTTGTTCACAGGGATTTTTGCAATTATTATGCCCTGAATAAGTAAAAAGCCTTTGGCAGATAGCCATTAGCCAATGGCTGCCGGAAACAAAAAAATTGGAGGTTAGCTTCCTGTGTAAGTTATTCTTGCCATACCCTATATGTTTAGCAGGGAAAATAAGGTTCCTCCGTCATTTTGAAATAACAGGAAATAACCCCACAAAACTTTAGAGGGGGAGTGAGTATTATTTTACACAGGGAAGAATATAAACGATAGCCTCTGAATGATTAAACATGGAGCATTAACCTTCCTTCCCGGGATAAACTTCCAGTGCTTTCTCCAGGCAGTTCATGGCTTCATCCAGGTCCTTCAGGTTGAGTACATAGGCAAGTCTCACTTCATTCCTTCCCAGGCCCGGTGTACCATAAAAACCTGTTGCCGGGGCCAGCATCACAGTTTTATTATCATGGGAAAATGATTCGAGCAGCCACTGGCAGAAATGATCGGAATCCTCAACCGGTAATTTGGCCATGGCATAAAAAGCGCCACCGGGATTGGGACAAAAAACGCCAGGCATGGCATTCAGCCTTTTTACCAGCAGATCCCGGCGTTCCATATATTCTGACCTGGGCTGATCAAAATAGGAGGCGGGCAGGTCAACCGCTGCCTCACCCATGATTTGCGCGAGACCGGGAGGACTCAGGCGGGCCTGGGCGAATTTCATGGCAGCTTCATAAACCGTCTTGTTTTTGGTTACGAAGGCGCCCAGCCTGGCTCCGCAGGCACTGTAGCGTTTACTGATGGTATCCATCAGTACTACATGCTCATCCATATCAGGCAGGTGCATGGCGCTATAATATTCACCTGAATAACAGAATTCACGGTAAGCCTCATCCGAAAATAGGTAAAGATGATGTTTTAGGCAGATGGTCTTCAGCGCTTCCATTTCCGAAGGGCTATAGAGATAGCCTGTGGGATTATTGGGACTGCAAACTACGATGGCCTTTGTTTTATCCGTGATCACTTTTTCGAATTCAGTGATCGGGGGTAAAGCAAAACCATTATCGATATTGGAAGTGATGGGAACCACCTTTACCCCTGCTGCTACGGCAAAGCCATTGTAATTGGCATAGAAGGGTTCCGGTATGATCACCTCATCGCCGGGGTTGAGACAGGCAAAAAATCCAAACATGATTGCTTCCGATCCGCCAGTGGTAATGATAATCTGGTCGGGGCTCACATTGATCCCAACCGATGCATAATATTTTACGAGTTTGCGGCGGTAGGATTCATTACCTGCGCTGTGGCTGTATTCTAAAACCCTGATATCAGCATTGCGTACGGCATCAAGGATGGAGGGAGGTGTTTCAATATCCGGCTGGCCGATATTGAGATGATATACTTTCAGCCCCTTTTTCTTGGCTGCTTCTGCAAAGGGTACCAGTTTGCGAATGGGGGAAGGCGGCATCAGCCGGCCACGGTCAGAGATGGTTAACATGCGGCAAAAATACTCCCCCGGAAAGGAATCAGGATATAATAGTCAAAAAAATCCCCCGGAAAAACCGGGGGACTACAGGGGGCTATTTAGAAGTTTTTAGTGCATTGAATCTTTTCTCATCTTTCGCCAGTTTGGCTGTCCTCACTTTCTGCTCTTTTTTGTACTCGTCGGTTTTAGTATACGTATCGAAAGCTGAAGCATCAATTACTTCACCGGTAATCTTAACTATCAGGGGTTCCTGTACACCGGCCAGTTTTACAGAAACATCTTTATCAAATTTTCCCATGGCAGCAGCATTGTAACCCACTTTGATTAGCGTGCTGGAACCAGGTGCAAAGGGTAATTTGGAATATTCGGGAGTGGTGCAACCACAACCGGCCCATGCGTTCTCGATCACCGCAGGTTTGTTGCTCGTATTGGTAACTGTGAAATACACAACAACAGGAACTCCCACTTTGATTTTCCCGAAACTGTAATTCTCGGTGTCGGGTTTAAGGATTTCACTTGCTTTTTGTTGAGCCATTGCGGAGAATCCGCCTACCATTACTGCAGCCAGGATGAATAATTTTTTCATGTTGCTTATTGAATTTGTTGTTTTAAAAATTGAACAGAAGGATTAGCGGGAGCAGCACCGGCCGGAGCCTTCCATACCGTTCCCTTTATCTTGATCTGTTTTGTTTCATTTCCGTTGTATGTGACCGTAATATATTTTTCAAAATAGCCTTCGCTGGCGGCATTGTAACCAACTTTGATTTTTTCTGAAGCGCCGGGAGCAATGGGTTCGCGGCTCCATTCAGGTGTGGTACATCCGCAGGTAGCCGTCACATTATCCAGCTTTAACGGTGTTTTACCCTTATTTACGATCTCAAATGAATAATAAACAGGCTTGTTCTGCGGGATTTTTCCAAAATCGTATTCTGCCTGGGTCAGTTCAAGTACACCAGATGCCTGGGACTGCACGGGAATGCTGGAATGAGCTGTTTGGGCCCGAACAGACAGAAGCCCGGAAACACAAAGCAGTATCAAAATCATTCTTTTCATATACAAATCCTGGATTCCAAAAATAAGGCAAACCTCCCGGAAACCATAACAAATACCCCAGGGCTTTTGGTTTTTTTAACGATAGCGCCTAAAGCCTATTTTTGCCTCATGGAAAATACTACTGAGGCGGGCCAGCACCTTGAGAAACTTTCTTTTGACCATTTCAGGCAGGAAGTATTGCAGGATTACCGTTGGGTATGCACCAGCCGGGAAGTGAGCCTGCTTGGCCGCAAGGAAGTACTCACAGGCAAGGCCAAATTCGGGATTTTCGGTGATGGCAAGGAAGTCGCCCAGGTGGCCATGGCCAAGTTTTTCCAGCCCGGCGATTTCCGCTCGGGTTATTACCGCGACCAGACCTTCATGTTTGCTTCGGGACTGGCCACGGTTCAGCAGTTTTTCGCCCAGTTGTATGCTGATCCTTCTCCCGACAGGGAACCATTCAGCGCAGGCCGCCAGATGAATGCTCATTTCGCCAGCCGCCTGGTAGGTGAACAGGGTGAATGGCTGGACCTGGTAAACCGTAAAAATGTATCTTCTGATATCGCCCCTACGGCCGGGCAAATGGGAAGAGGCCTCGGCCTTGCCTTTGCCTCGAAAGCTTTCAGAAGATCCGCCGCCCAGGAGCAGTTTGCACATCTTACTAATAACGGCAACGAGGTTTGTTTCTGCACCATTGGCGATGCCTCTACCTCCGAAGGGCCATTCTGGGAAACCATGAATGCCGCCGCCGTTTTACAGGTGCCGCTTGCGGTTTTTGTATGGGATGATGGTTATGGGATCTCGGTTCCTAAAAAATACCAGACTGCCAAGGCCTCCATTTCCCAATCTCTCAGGGGTATGGAAAAGGAAGAAGGAAGTAATGGCCTGCATATCTATAATGTAAAGGGTTGGGATTATGCCGGCATGTGCGAGGTTTTTGAAGAAGGTATCCGGCTGGCCAGGGAAAATCATACACCTGTTCTTTTTCATGTGGAAGAGATCACGCAGCCGCAGGGCCATTCCACCAGTGGAAGCCATGAACGGTATAAATCACCGGAAAGACTGGAATGGGAAAGAGAATGGGATGGTCTGAAGAAAATGAAAGAATGGATCATTTCCAATGTGCTGGCCACCGCGGAGGAACTGGAAGCTATTGAAAATGAAACAAGGGAAGAGGTTCGCGCCCAGAAACAGCAGGCCTGGGATCAGTATCTCCAGCCCATCAAACAACAGGTAAGCAGGACCGCAGAACTTCTTAATGATCTGGCTTCCAAGTCAGGACATTCTGCAGAATTGATTGCGCTGGCTCAACAACTCGAATCCTTGCGCGAGCCCATGCGCAGGGATATCATGCTTAGTTTACATACCGCTCTCGAAATTGCAGGGCGTGATGAATCTGCTTACTGGCTGCGCGATTATTACCAGGACCTAAAAAAAGAAAATGAACAGCTTTACAATTCTCATTTGCTGAATGAAGGTCCGCGTGCTGCCGTGAAAGTGGAGGCCACTCCCGCTGAATACGCCGATGATGCTGCGGTAGTGAATGGTTTTGAAGTGCTGAATCATTATTTCGATAAACTTTTTGCAAGCAATCCCGGTGTTTATGCTTTTGGTGAAGACCTGGGATTTATTGGCGATGTGAACCAGGGATTTTCCGGTCTGCAGGCCAAACATGGTGAAGACCGGATCTTCGATACCGGTATCAGGGAACATACCATCATTGGACAGGGAATCGGGATGGCTGTAAGAGGTCTTCGTCCCATTGCCGAGATCCAGTACCTCGATTATCTTTTATATGGACTGCAGCCACTCAGCGATGATGTGGCCACGCTGCATTTCCGGACCAAAGGACAGCAGAGTTGTCCATTAATCGTTCGCACCCGTGGGCACCGTCTCGAAGGCATCTGGCACAGCGGTTCACCCATGGGCGTAGTGCTGAATGCATTGAGAGGAATGCATGTATGTGTACCGCGTAATATGACCCAGGCAGCCGGTATGTACAACACTCTTTTGAAAAGTAATGATCCCGGTATAGTGGTGGAATGTCTCAATGGGTACAGGCTGAAAGAAAAACTTCCTTCCAATTTACTTGAATTCACAGTGCCCCTTGGTGTGCCTGAAGTGATCAGGGAAGGGGCTGATATCACGCTGGTGAGTTATGGTTCCACCCTACGTATAGTAATGGATGCCGCGATGCAACTGGAGCAAAAAGGGATCAGTTGTGAAGTGGTGGATGTGCAGACGCTTCTTCCATTTGATCGTGAGCACCGTATCCTTGAATCATTGAAAAAAACCAGCAGGATTTTATTTATTGATGAAGATGTTCCGGGAGGCGCTGCTGCTTTCATGTTTAATAAAGTGATGGAAGAACAGGGCGGTTACCGCTGGCTGGATGTGGCTCCGAGAACCCTCACTGCCAAAGCACACCGTCCGCCGTATGGAAGTGATGGAGATTATTTCAGCAAACCCAATGCGCAGGAAGTGATGGATGTGGTGAAGGAGATGATGGGGGAGTAAGTGGGGCAGTCAGAAGTCGGTAGTCGGTAGTCAGTAGTCAGTAGTTAAAAGTTCAAAGTCGGTGAACTAGAGATCAGGGTTTTATTCACGATTCACGGTTCACCCATCCTTCGCTAAAGCTACGGAGGGCAAAGCATTCACGATTCACCCCTCCTTTGCTAAAGCTACGGAGGGCAAAGCATTCACAATTCACCAATGAAACTTACAATCTACCAGGTAGACGCCTTTGCTGAAAAAGTTTTTACGGGAAATCCCGCTGCCATAGTTCCGCTTGAACACTGGATCGATGATGAATTGATGCAGTCCATTGCGATGGAAAACAATTTAAGTGAAACGGCTTTTTTTGTAAAGACGGATGGTGGCTTCCACATCCGCTGGTTTACTCCTGATTACGAGATTGATCTTTGCGGACATGCCACGCTTGCCTCCGCTTACGTAATCAAAAATTTTATTGAGCCCCATTTATCTGAAATTGTTTTTTCTACGGATAAGGCGGGAACCTTAAGAGTTACAGCCAGTGACGGAGTTTATACTCTCGACCTTCCTTCCCGGGTGCCGGAAGCGGCTGAAACCCCTGAACTCCTGCTGAAAAGCCTGGGAGTGAGTACGGTTGTTGAAGTTTTGAAATCGCGTGATTATTTCGTTGTACTTCCGGATGAAACTGCGGTAAGAAATATCGAACCTGATTTTATTTTAATGAAAGAACTCGATACCATTGGTGTAATTGTTACCGCCAAAGGAAAAGCTGCGGATGTGGTATCACGCTGTTTTTATCCCGGGCTCGGAATCCAGGAAGACCCGGTAACGGGTTCGGCACACTGCAACATTATACCATACTGGAGCGCTAAACTGAACAAACAAAAACTGGTTTGTCACCAGCTCTCAGCAAGGGGAGGAGTTTTGGACTGTGAATGGAAAGGTGACCGGGTGCTGATGGGCGGCAAATGTGTTTTATACCTCACAGGATCCATTGATATACCTGAAGCTATAAATTAAACGGTCAGAGAAATTTTTTGCGGACTTCAGGTCCGGGGATCATGCAGCTTTCTTTTTTCCCAAACCATTTGTAGCGGTTACGTGCAATGAAATGATAAACGGCATCCCGGATAAATGCTGGAACGATCCAGAAAACCTGTGTCCATTTCCAGTACCAGGGAAGGCGGCCGTAAATTTTCAATCCGGCCGTTGAAGCTTTGTAGATTTTTCCTTTCTCGACTAAAATAAAAGAATCAAAATGTTGACGGGGAAGCTTATGATGTTCCAGGAGCTGCTGTCCCGCCTCAGATTGTAAAGCAGTAAAACGGAATACATCCTTTTTATCCTGGCGGATGATATAGTTGACAGCACCGTTGCAGAAATTACAGACTCCGTCAAACAGTACCACCGGATGTTCCATTTGTTATGGTTTACTGCAGATTGTGAAACACTTTCTGCACGTCTTCGTCCTGTTCCAGTTTATCTACCAGCTTCAATACATCCTGTGCCTGTTCTTCCGGGAGTTCAACTGTAGTGGTAGGAATCCATTCCACTTCTGCACTGATGGTGGGCAGGTTTTTTTCTTCCAGTGCTTTCTGCATATTGCCGAAATCAGAAAAGGCACAGCGCAAAACCAAAACCTCCTCGCCATTCTCACCAGTGCTTTCACCCATTTCTTCCAGGCCGTGGTCGATCAGTTCAAATTCAAGTTCTTCAATATTGATCCCTTCGGGTTTTAATTTGAACACACCCATTTTTTTGAACTGGAAGCTTACGCTACCGCTATTGCCAAGCGCGCCATCACCTTTATTGAAAATGGATTTGACATTTGCAACGGTACGTACATGGTTGTCGGTGGCAGTTTCCACCAGCACGGCCACACCATGAGGAGCGTAACCCTCATACAGGATCTCCTCGTAATTCTGCATCTCCTTGCCCTGTGCTCTTTTGATGGCAGCTTCCACGCGGTCTTTCGGCATGTTCACCGCTTTGGCATTCTGGAAACAACGGCGCAGCGCGGGGTTGGTATTGGGATCAGGTCCACCGGCTTTCACCGCGATCACGATCTCTTTACCCACACGGGTGAACTGCTTTGCCATTCGGTCCCACCGGGCAAACATGGTAGATTTTCTGACTTCGAATATGCGACCCATAATAGAGAGGTTGTGTTGTTTGATGGGATAAAAGCCATTGGCCTATAGCTATTAGCTGTTGGCCGGCCGCAAATGTAAGATTTAGACAGCAACAAAAAACCCCGCGGAATGCGGGGTTTTCCAGGTTTTTGAAAATATTTAGAATGGTTTGTAATCATCCTTGGTGGATTCAAAATCCGAAGCCTTGGGCAGGATATCGCCGGGCTTGCGCAGGTGACTGTTATGGCGGCTGTAGAGGAAGTACACTACCAGACCTATAACCATCCATACAAAAGCAACCATGAGGGTTCTTGAATCAATAGCCACAATCATCATCGTACAGATTACAGCACCAAGCACAGAAACTACCGGGGCAGCCGGGGTTCTGAACGGACGGTGCAGGTTGGGTGCTTTCACACGCAGGATCCATACACCGATACTTACCAGTACAAAGGCAAACAGGGTTCCGAAACTGGTAAGGTCTCCTGCAACGTGCCCGGGTACAAAGGCAGCAAACAATCCTACAAAAACAAAGAGGATCCAGTTGGCTTTGTAAGGTGTTTTGAATTTAGGGTGAATGACTCCGAAAGCTTTAGGTATCAGACCATCGTTACTCATGGTGTAGAAGATACGGCTTTGTCCCATCAGCATTACCAATATCACAGAAGAGAAACCTGCAAGGATGGCGATGGTTACTGCCGTAGAAAGCCAGGAATAACCTGTCATATACTGCGAGATGGCATAGGCTACCGATGCTTCCCTTCCTTTCTCAGGATCTACAAAATCCGTCCATGGTGCCACACCTGTTAGTACGTGTCCAAATAAAATATATAATATCGTACAAACTACGAGGGAACCGAGGATACCAATAGGCATATCCCTTTTTGGATTTTTGGCTTCCTGTGCTGCAGTACTTACCGCGTCAAAACCAATGAAGGCAAAGAATACAATGGCTGCTCCGCCCAGTACACCGCCCCATCCATGTTTGAACACACCTTCATAATTCACAATTTCTTTACCGGCGCTGTCCACTACAGGAGGTGTGCCTTCGGGGATCATATAGGGCGTATGATTTTCGGGACTGATAAACTGCCAACCGATCACGATGAAGAGTAATACAATCGCAACCTTAATGAAAACGATGATTGCATTTACGAACGCACTTTCCTGGGTACCCCTGATTAGAAGGAGGGTCAGTAATAAAAGAATGATGAGAGCTGGTGCATTCATAATACCCTGGTGAGCCACACCGGCAGAATCGGTGAAGCTTTCAAAGGGCGAGTGCGACCATTCGTATGGAATGCCCCCTCCCAAAAGCTTGTTTAAATATTCACTCCATGCAATGGAAACCGTTGCAGCACCAAGGGCATACTCCATAATCAGCGCCCAGCCAATGATCCAGGCTACCAGTTCACCCATGGTAACATAAGAATAAGCATATGCACTGCCCGCGATGGGAATCATGGCTGCAAACTCCGCGTAGCAAAGCCCGGCAAAAGCGCAACCAATGGCGGCAATAATAAATGAAATCGTGACAGCCGGACCTGCAGCCTGACCGGCGGCAGCGGCGGTGCGTACAAAAAGACCTGCTCCAATGATGGCACCAATACCCAGCGCCACCAGGTTGGCAGCACCCAGGGTCCGTTTAAGCCCTTTTTCATTGTCGGCTGCCTGGGCCAACACCTGGTCCAACGGCTTTTTTGCGAATAAACTCATAGTGATCGTTTAAAACAATAATGGTTTAGGTTTCAAATATTTTTCAAATAAACAATAAAAATGATTACGCTTCCTTCTTTCTTGATAAGGCGATATAATAAAGAGGGATGCCGATCAGTACAATGATAAGTCCGTAAAGGGAATATTCGGTGGACTTCCACAACAATCCCGCGCAAAAGGCAACGGCCAGCAAAATATAAATGATAGGCAGCACGGGATAACCGAATGCCCTGTAGGGCCTTTCGGCATCCGGATATTTTTTACGGAGGATGAAGATGCCCGCAAGGGTCAGCACATAAAAGATCACCACAACAAATGAGATCATGGTAAGCAGGTCGCCATACCGTCCGCTGAGACAAAGAATGGAGGCAACTACAGCCTGGATCCACAAAGCGTAAGCGGGAACACTATGCTTATTGAGTGTGCCGGTTTTTTTAAAGAACAACCCATCTTTTGCCATGGTGTAATAAACCCTGGCACCAGCGAGGATCAGTCCATTGTTGCAACCAAAGGTGCTCACCATGATGAGGACCGCAATTACAAGTGAACCGTTATCACCAAGGAATTGTTCAGCCGCGGCCACACCTACCCTGTCATTTTTTGCAAAGGCAATACTGTTGGCGCCCTCGCTCAATGGAAGAACATAGAGGTACATCAGGTTGGCGGCAACATAAATGATGGTTACAATGAGAGTGCCCAGGAATAAACTGAGGCCGATATTTCTTTTTGGATTTTTGATCTCCGCTGCAATGAAGGTCACATTGTTCCAGGCATCAGAACTGAAAATGGAGCCCACCATAGCTACCGAAACAGCTCCAGCCAGTACCAGTCCTTCAATTCCTACCCAACCGCTGCCATCAAGATTTTGTTGTGCATTGAAACCGGTGGACCAGTTTTGTTCCCAAAAATTTTCTTTAGCCAGTAAAAAACCAAGGATGATCAAACCAAATAATGCAAGCAGTTTGGCCGTGGTAAAAGTGGTTTGGATAATCTTACCTCCTTTTACACCCTTGGTATTGGTAAAAGTGAGAAAGAGGATGGAAGCAATGCCCAGAAGCTGGGCTGCATTCAGCCGGAAGTATAAGGGAACACCTTCCTTGCTGGTGCCTGTCTGGAACTGCCATAGAATATTGTCCTCACCCACTCCCGGGATGATGTAAGCCGTAAACCTTGCGAAGGCCACGGCTACTGCTGCGATGGTGGCGGTTTGTATGACAGCGAAAAAACTCCAGCCATATAAAAAACCAAACATGGGATTGTAGGCTTCACGGAGGTACACATACTGTCCGCCAGCCTTAGGATACATGCTGCTTAGTTCACCATAACTCAACGCAGCGCTGATTGTCATAAATCCGGTAATGACCCACACGGCAATCATCCAACCGGCACTGCCAACATTTCTTGTGATTTCCGAACTCACAATAAAGATCCCTGAACCGATCATGGAGCCTGCTACGATCATGGTGGCATCTACAAGCCCAAGCGATTGTTTGAAAGATTTTTGTTCTGACATTTTAGGTTTTTAAGGGAGGTGGATCCCCTGCTGAATTTTAAAAGCATGGAAAATAATACAATAATTTAATTGGGATGGTATATGTTTTACACAAGGCGTGAGAGTAGTCAGTAGTCGGTAGTCAGTAGTCGGTAGTTCAAAGTTCAAAGTTCAAAGTCGGTGAACTAAAGAACGGAATTGCTTCTGCTTCCTCAAACATATAATTTATAATAACCAACTACTTCACCTGGTAACATAATCAGTCGCGTCAAATCCCAGCCACCGACTTTGAACTATGAACTTTGAACTGGACTACCGACTACAGACTACCAGCTTACGCTAAAGCTCCATCTGGCAAAGCCGACTACCGACTCCCGACTGATTCTTTTGCTTGCTGAACTATTTTTCCGATTTTCGGCCTTCTTTCAATAAAGCTTATATATGATCAAGGGCAACAAGCTTACTTTCTGGATCCTGGTTTCAATGGTGCTTGGTATCCTGGTGGGTTATTTATACAACCAGTATGGAACCGGGAATAAATTAACCTATACACCAGCCAAAGACTATACAGGCTATGATACCCTTCTGGTTGGAAAAGGGAGCCAGCAGTACACCAAACTCATTTATATCGCCAAAGACTCTGCGGATATCAAATCCAAAAAAGACAGCCTGGGAACTGGCGTCATCATGGCTTTGAAAAATTCAGGGACCACTGTTACTGTTGAAGGCGAGGGAAGAATTCAGGATAATCCCACGGCCAGGCATGGCAGCGCCACCGTTACTTCCATCAAAAAAGCGGCTGATCTTTTAAAAATACTCAGCACCATATTCATCCGGCTCGTGCAGATGATCATAGCACCGCTTGTATTCACCACGCTGGTTGTGGGGATCGCAAAGCTGGGTGATCTCAAAACCGTTGGCAGGGTAGGAGGCAAGGCCATTCTCTGGTTTATCACCGCTTCCCTCATCTCTCTTCTGATAGGTCTTGTGCTCGTTAATTATTTCCAGCCTGGAAAATACATTGACCTTTCCCAGCGTGATGTGGAAGGCCTGGGTGACCTTATGACCAAAAAGCAAAGCTTTTCCATCCAGAATTTTGTGGAGCATGTGATCCCGAAAAGTTTTGTGGAAGCCATGGCCACCAACGAGATCCTGCAACTGGTAGTGTTCTCTGTTTTCTTTGGTGTGGCTGCTGCTGCCATTGGTGAATATACCAAACCCCTGATCAAAGCGCTGGAAGTGGCTTCCCACATCATCCTTAAAATGGTGAACTATGTGATGAATTTTGCTCCTGTTGGTGTTTTTGGCGCACTTGCCGCGGTAGTGGCGGCAAAAGGACTTGGCATTTTTGATTTTTATATCAAATACTTTCTCTTCTTTTTGATCGGTATTGCCATTCTCTGGATCCTGTTACTGGGAGTAGGCTTTATCATTCTCAAAGGAAGAATGCGTGAACTCTTACGTCGCATAGGCAGTCCCCTGTTGATCGCTTTCAGCACCACCAGCAGTGAGGCGGTGTTTCCGAAACTTACAGAAGAACTGGAGCGTTTCGGCTGCCGCGACAGGATCGTAGCCTTTGTATTGCCGCTGGGATATTCTTTCAACCTGGATGGAAGCATGATGTACATGACCTTTGCCAGTCTTGCCATTGCGCAGGCCTATGGCATAGACCTGCCGCTGGCCACCCAGCTTACCATGCTGCTGGTATTAATGCTTACGAGCAAGGGCATCGCTGGTGTGCCCAGGGCTTCACTGGTAGTGGTGCTGGCCACTTGCGCCATGTT
>JAEYUA010000140.1 GCA_023433755.1 Bacteroidota bacterium
CCCTATGCTGCTGCATCAGGGGTGTTTCCGTTGCCGTTTTCTGTTTACTCATGGTCAATCAACAAAAATATAACCCTCCCCCCGGATTCATCCCCAACGATATCCTTTTTTATCCACCTTCCCGGAATCCTACATTTGCACAAATTTCGCAGATGCGCAAGCTTTCCATGGAGGAGTTGAAACGTAAATCGGTAGAGGAATTCAGGGCTTCTGAAAAAATGCCGGTGATCGCGGTACTGGAGAATGTAAGAAGTGCCTATAATGTGGGCAGTGTGTTCCGCACCGCCGATGCTTTTCTGCTGGAAGGGGTTTACCTGGTGGGGTATACCGCCTTCCCACCGCACAAAGAAATCAAGAAGACCGCACTGGGTGCAGAAGATACTGTTCACTGGAAACATTTCAAAAAAACCGGTGAAGCACTGGACCAACTCAGGGTCCTGGGGTATAAAATCTATGCGGTGGAACAGGCGGAGCAGAGTTTCAAACTGCATTCTACACTTTTTGAAAAGGATGAAAAGATCGCGGTGGTTTTTGGTAATGAAGTAACCGGGGTGGAACAGGAAACGATCGCCAAATGCGATGGCTGCCTGGAGATCCCCCAGTTGGGCATGAAACATTCCCTGAATATTTCAGTAGCGGCCGGTATTGTTTTATGGGAACTGATTAAACCCGGCATACCGGCTGAGCAGGATTAGGAAGTTATCCAACCAAATTGTTTTCTTTGATTTTTTGATTATGACCGCAGTAAAGAATTACCTCTCCCTCATCAAGTTCTCGCATACCATTTTTGCCATGCCTTTTGCATTGATCGGTTTTTTCCTGGCCATAGATTATGCCGATCCATCTCTGGGAACAGGTCAATGGAATCTGAACCGTGTCATTGGAAGGGATGAGGAAGTAGCAGAGCTGTTTTCTAAACCTTTGCTTCTGAAATTTTTCCTGGTCATTGCCTGCATGGTCTTTGCCCGCAGCGCCGCCATGGCTTTCAACCGTTACCTCGACCGCAAATGGGATGCGCTCAATCCACGCACCGCCATCCGTGAGATCCCGAAAGGGATCATCACACCCAAAAATGCCCTGGTATTTACCATCATCAATTGTGTTTTATTTATCGCTGCAACTTTTTTCATCAACAGGATCTGTTTTTATCTTTCACCTGTTGCCCTGGCTGTAGTTCTTGGATACAGTTATACCAAAAGATTTACGCCACTCTGCCATTTGGTACTCGGACTGGGATTATCGCTGGCACCCATCGGGGCTTACCTGGCCGTGACCGGCGTGTTTCACTGGCTGCCCATATTGTTTTCCATCGCGGTATTATTCTGGGTAAGCGGCTTTGATATTATCTATGCGATGCAGGATGTGGAATTCGACCAGTCACAAGAACTCTATTCTATTCCCGCCTGGATGGGCCGTGAAAATGCTTTGCGTTTTTCTGAAGTGCTGCATCTGCTTAGTGCAGGAGCCGTGGTGGCAGCAGGTAAACTTGGTGAATTTGGTTACCTCTACTGGATTGGTGTGCTCATCTTCATTGCCTGCCTGGTGTACCAGCATGCCATAGTAAAACCCAATGACCTGAGAAGAGTGAACCTGGCCTTTATGACTACGAATGGAATTGCGAGTGTGGTATTTGCGGTTTTTGTAATTGCGGATATATTGCTGGCCAATAGCTAATGGCTAACAGCCAAAGGCTTTTCACCGCAGAGAAAAAGAGACCAACCTTCGCTATAGCTTCGATTGGCAAGAAAGGAGATCACGCAGAGAGATGGCTTTTAGCCAAAGGCCAAAGGCCAAAGGCCAACAGCCAAAGGCCAAAGGCCAACAGCCAAAGGCTTACCTTCACCCCATGCCCCGCATCCTCTCCATAGACTACGGTAAAAAAAGAACAGGCATTGCCGTAACTGATCCTTTGAAGATCATAGCCACCGGTCTTACCACCGTGGATACACAGCAACTCATACCTTTTCTCAAAAAATATTTTGAGCAGGAAACCGTCGAAGCCGTGATCATTGGCATGCCCTATAATATGGATGAATCGGATACACATGCCACCCCGATGGTGAAACAGTTCATCGGGGGCTTTAAAAAGAACTTTCCTGCTATTCCCATTACCGAAGTGGATGAACGCTTTACCTCCAAAATGGCCACCAGGGCCATGATTGAAATGGGTATGAAAAAAAAGCAACGGCGTGATAAAGGCCTGGTAGACGAGATCGCGGCTACCATGATGTTGCAGGAATACCTGCAGCAGGGCTCCTGAACTTTACAATTTAATATGGTTTCACTGCCTCTCTTGCTGGCTGCTTTGCATTATTTTCGCATTCTGAAAAATCTATCCATCCGGTAGTAAACGAATAAATTTTCTGAATGATTCTTCCTATTGTCGCCTATGGGCACCCTGTACTGAGAAAAACAGCCCGGGATATCGATGAAAATGATGAGCAACTGCCCAAACTCATCGAGGATATGTGGGAGACCATGTATGCCAGCAATGGGGTAGGTCTGGCTGCCCCCCAGGTGGGCCGTGACATCAGGCTGTTTGTAATAGACAGTGCACAGATCTTTGCCAACATGGAAGAAGAGGAAAAAAAGGAAGAGAATTATCCCGACGCACCAGGGGTTAAACAGGTATTCATCAATGCCAGGGTTATAGAAGAACACGGCGATGACTGGGCCTATAATGAAGGTTGTCTCAGCATTCCCAGGATCCGCGAGGATATTTACAGGGCTGAAGAAGTTACGCTTGAGTACCTCGATGAGCACTTCAAACAACACCGCAAAACCTTCAATGGTGTTACCGGGCGCATCATCCTGCATGAATACGATCATATTGAAGGCAAACTTTTCATTGATTACATATCACCTCTCAAACGCAGGTTGCTTAAAAGAAAACTTGATGATATTTCCAAAGGCAATGTAAGAGTGGATTATAAAATGAGCTTCCCTAAAAAATGAAGGGTTTCCTCACCTTTCTGACCCTCCTGTTTTCTGCGATCGCTTTCGCGCAATCTGATTCCGCTGAATTGGAGCAGCTCGGTAAGGAAACCGTAATGAGCGAAGTGGTGATCCGCAATGACCTCAACGTCGTAAGTTTCCTGAAAAGGGTGAAAGAAGACAGCAGTTTTTACAAAGCCTTCCGGAATTTGAGAATACTGGAATATGGATCCATCAACCATATTCAAATGCTGGATAAGAAAGGAAAACAGCAGGCTTCACTACAAGGCAAGACCAGGCAGCACAGGAAGAATGGCTGCCGCACCATGGAAGTACTGGAAGAAAAAACTACCGGTGATATCTACCGCAACGGTGAATTCAATTATTATACGGCAGAACTCTATGCCAGCCTGTTTTTTACAAAGGGACAGGTTTGCGGTGAAAATAATATTGTGGCGGGAACGGAAAGAAAGGTTCGCGAAACCAGGGGCCTTGAAAAACACAAGGAGCAATTAAAAATGCTTTTTTTCAACCCGGGCAAGAAGATTCCTGGCATTCCATTTATCGGTGACCGCATTGATATTTTTGATCCTTCTGTGTCTAAGTATTATGATTTTTCCATTGACATGGAAGAACTGGATGGAAAACTTTGTTATGTATTCCGCATCCTTCCTAAAACCGGGGATGGGTCAGCGAAAAGCAGGATTGTTTTTGATAATATCACCACCTGGTTCGACATGAATACCATGGAGA
>JAEYUA010000164.1 GCA_023433755.1 Bacteroidota bacterium
ACCACTACGGCTGATGGACCTCGTAGAATTACAAAAAGTTCAACCCTCAAATTTCAGGAGACATCCCTGGGAACAAGCCAGGCTGCAGATTCTTGAATTCCTGGTACAGAAAAATGGAATTTCTACCACGCATATCCTGGATGTGGGAAGTGGTGATGCATTTGTAGCCAAACAGTTGTTGAATAAATACAAGGGGATGGTTACAGCGGTTGATCCTAATTATACTGAAGCTTTCATTGAACAGGAAATTAAATCCGGTATCAGGTTCAGGCGTAACCTGGAAGAAGTTAAGGAAGAAAAGATCGACCTGGTTTTGCTGATGGATGTAATTGAACATGTGGAGCATCCCGAAGCTTTACTGGCTTCAATAAAAAAATTACCCGGCGTTTCCGCCTCAACCTTTTTTTTTATAACCGTTCCTGCTTACCAGTCATTATTTACACAACATGATGTGTTCTTAGGTCACTACCGGAGATACAATATCAAAACATTAAAAAATGATAGCAGTGCAGGCGGACTTGAATGGAAACAGGGCGGCTATTTTTTCGCAAGCCTCCTGATTCCACGTTTTCTTCAGAAACATTTAGGGCGTGGTGGACAACATGCCCTCCACGACTGGAAGGGAAACTCATTCACAACAGGCCTTGTACGTTCTGTACTTTGGACTGATTTTAAAATCTCTTGGTATCTTTCGAAGCTCGGCATCAGGCTCCCGGGTTTGAGTTGTTACTGCTTATGCAATCCCTTACCATCATAATACCCTGTTACAATGAAGCAGGCCGGCTTAACAAGTCTGCATTCATGGAATTTGCAGTATCGCATCCGCTTGTGCGTTTGTTGTTTGTGAATGATGGCAGTACTGACCAGACAGGGGCTGTGCTGTATGAAATCAAAACCAGTCTGCCTTCTGCAGAAGTTTTACATCTCCGGCAAAATGCAGGCAAAGCTGAAGCGGTAAGGCAGGGAATGTTAGCGGCATTAGATTCAGAAACTACTTACGTAGGGTATCTCGATGCCGATCTATCGGTAAGCCTGGAAGATTTTATGGAACTAATAAAAACTGCAGAACAGGATAAGCTGGACCTGGTCATCGGTTCACGCATCAAAAAACTTGATACGCATATTGAACGTTCTTTTTTCCGGCATATTACCGGGCGGACATTAGCCACTGTTATTGATGCCAGCTTTCAACTCGGCGTTTACGATACCCAGTGCGGCGCGAAGGCATTCAAACCTGAACTCCTTAAACCCATCATCCAGGAAAAGTTTTTTACAAAATGGTTTTTTGATGTAGAGATCCTGTTACGCATCCGCAAACTGAAGATAAATTATAAGGCCAGGGAAATTCCTTTAAAACAATGGATCAACCGGAAAGATTCGAAATTGGGACCACTATCCTTTCCCGGCGTAATAAAAGATATTTTTTTACTGATGAGAAAATATAAGTGATTGCTGAACCACGTATCCCATACTACCCGATCCACCATCTCCTCCCTGGCAGTACTGCTCCTCGCCTGCCTGCTGGCCTACTGGCCGCTGACGCTGGGATTATATAGCCTGAAAAATGATGCGCTGAATTATTTCCTGCCCGTGCGTTACCAGATCAGTTCTGCTATCGGTGAAGGATATTTCCCGGGATGGTCACCCTATTTTAACCTGGGTTATCCGCTTCATGGAGATATGCAATCGGGCGTATGGAATCCTTTTGTTCAACTGTTATCACTTGCAGGACCTTATACTTTAAGAACACTCCAAATCGAAACCTTATTTTATATCTGGACCAGCGGGGCGGGTATGTTTTTCCTGGCCAGGCATTTTACCGGCGATCAACGCTCAGCATTGCTGGCTGGATCGGCCTTTATGCTTTGCGGGTATAATTGCGATTCGGCACAGTTTCTCAACTGGATCAGCGCTGCTTCATTTCTTCCCTTTGTTTTTCTTTTTTATTACAGGATGCTGAAAGAAAGAAAATGGAAACATGCCCTCTTAACAGCGCTTTTTCTTTACCTGTTATTTGTAACGGCCTATCCTGCAGATTTTGTTTTGACAGCTTACCTGCTATTAACAGTATTAATTGTTCATCTTTTTTCCAAAGCAGGCCGCACCGAAGGAGGTAGGCAAACCGGTTTACATGCCTTGCTTGCCACCTGCTTTTTTATCCTGTCACTTCCGGCCATTATTTCCTATGCTGAATTTCTCCCGTTGACGCAACGCGGCTCAGGAGCAAGCTATGAACAGGCTATGAGTAATCCGCTGCACCCCGGTCTCCTCATTTCTTACCTTGCTCCACTTGCTGTTTGGAAAGCGCCTTTTGCCGTAGTCACAGATCCGCTCACACGAAATTCATTTATCGGGCTGATCCCATTTTATTTTTTCCTGCTTTCATTCTTCCTCAAACTCCCCTATCCTTTGAGCAGGTTTTTAAGGATTGGATTTATTGTGTCGCTGCTTTTCAGTTTTGGCGAATGGGGACTATTAAGGGGAGCGGCCTTTTATGTACTGCCCTTAATGGATACTTTCCGGCATCCCTCCAATGCGCGGCTGTTCACGATATTTTTTGCCTGCCTGCTTGGCGCGATGGCTTTTGGCTTTGTTCTAACGAATCTTAATGACTGGAGGACCAGGAAAAAAACCTGGGCCGGCATCCTGGTTGTTTTGATTTTATTACTCCTGGTTTCACTCTCCGGCTGGCCTTTATTTGATAAGATCTCAAGTAATAGTTTTAAAGATTTGATAGATAGTGCAGGCTTTCACGATTTGCTTTTTTTATCAATCATGATCCAGTTAGCCTTTATGGCCTGGGTTTATTTTTATTCTGTAAAAAAAATTAGTAGCAGGTTCGTATTGATGGGAAGCATCTTCAACCTGGTATTGTTTACGGCACTCTACCAGCCGTTTTCTGTTGTTAAGAATACCAGCGTACCAGAAATTCAGAATTTGCTTGATACGCTGCAACAACCAGGCTTTCCAAAACCTGATCTCCAATCGACCATTGCTGACAACAGCAGGGAAGGCATGAAATATTTTACAGAAATTGGCGCAGCTAATATGTATAATAAAAAGATTGGGCGAGTGGATTACAGGATTACACCGAGTAATTTAAATAGCCAAAATGAATTTTGGTTTGATACTGCGTTGAGAGAACAGGTGCTGCAGTATCCATTGTTTTACAGGGCGGATACTGTGATCAGTTTGAGTGACACATTGTACCGGAATGTGAAACGAAAAATAATTTATGTGCTACAGAGCGGCAAGGAAAACTTATCTGATTCCGGTACTTATACTGCCAGGGTTATAGAGTTTAACCCTCAATACTGGAAAATTGAAGTGAGCAGTACTGTTCCCGGATTGTATTGCCTGTTCCAGAATCATTATCCCCGGTGGGAAGCAATGATAGATGGCCAACCAGTAGCGATCATAAAAAGCAACCAGAGTTTTATTGGTGTGGAGATTCCGGCGGATAAGCATACAGTGGAATTCAGGTATCGGGTGAATGATCTGGGCATTGCCTGGATTATTAGTGTGGTAAGCCTGGCTTTGATATTGGTATTCATGTTCTGGAAGCCTGGGAAACAACAGGCTGAAGGTCAGTTGTTGGTGTGAGAGGCCGAGAGTATATTCTGATGTTGATTTTGTTCTTTGTACATCTCTATCAATAAACCACCACACAACATCTGAAGCAAGTACAGCCTGCAACATTACCAAAAATGCGTTTATGCCAATTCCAGATCCCTGCGGGATGACAGGTCGAACAGGTTGAGGATTAATTGAAAATCATTAATACCAATGGGGATTGTAAAATGCTCCTCTCCGAACATCTCATTGCTAAAGCGACTATGAACTTTCTATAAAAAAAGTCCCGGAAGCCCGGGACTTTAAGAATTTATCATGGAATCACTTATCGCATCAGATACATCTTACCATATCCCTTGTTGAAATACTTATCTGTATTATCAGATTGGGAAGTATACTTATCCAGCGATTTGCCATTGAGGTTGGTGATTACCCGGTAGAGATAAACACCGTTGGCAAGCTTCTGCCCGTACTGGTCGGTACCATCCCATTTATACTCGGTGATATTTCTTCCGATATGGATCGGTCCCAACTCTTCTTTCGTGATCTCTTTCACCACTTTGCCGGTAACCGTAAGGATCTGTATCCTGATATTCTGCGGAACCTGGCTGCCCGTTACCGTAAACACAAATGCCG
>JAEYUA010000174.1 GCA_023433755.1 Bacteroidota bacterium
AGTGCGTTGATGAGGTGGTGAGAACGTGAGACGTGAATCGTGAGAACGTGAGAAGGTTGACCGAAAATCGCAGTTTCTCACGTCTCACGCCTCACGCCTCACGTCTCACGCCTCACGATTCCCGATATTTGTTCTATGTCCCGCAAGCTCCTCTACATCGTCAATCCCATTTCAGGTACACGGAATAAATCTTCCTTGCGGACACTTATCGAATCTGCTACACAATCAGCAGGGTTGCCTTATGATATTTATCCTTCGGTTGCAGGGGGCGATTATCAATTTTTGAAATCAGTTATCACCGAGGGAGGCCATACTGATATCATTATCGCAGGTGGTGACGGAACCATCAACCAGGTGATCAATGGATTGCGGGAGATGGGACTTCCCTTTGGAATTATTCCCTGTGGATCGGGCAATGGATTGGCTTTCAGTGCGGGCATACCTAAGGATCCTGCGCGGGCACTGGAAATTATTTTCAAAGGAAAATCGCAGCCCACCGATGCTTTTATGGTGAATGATCAATTCGCCTGCATGTTATGCGGACTTGGTTTTGACGCCCAGGTAGCGCATGATTTCGCCAACGATCCAAAACGTGGTTTGCTGACTTATGTAAAAAAAACAGTGGCGCATTTTTTTGTCGCGGCACCCTATCCCTTTGAACTGGAGATCAATGGTAAGCAGATCAAAACCGACGCGTATTTTATTTCGGTTGCCAATTCCAACCAGTTCGGTAATCATTTTACCATTGCTCCCAAAGCAAGCCTGCATGACGGACTGCTGGATATTGTAGTGATGACCAGGCAAAATAAAATAAGTGTATTGCTACAAGCCTGCCTGCAGGTAGGGGGCTATAATAAATTACAGGAAACCGATGTGCTGGATGAAAAAGCAAGTGTGTTATATTTCCAGACCGGCTCCATTAAAATTTCCAACCCGGGTGGCGCTCCACTTCATATTGATGGCGATCCTGTTGAGAGCATGAAAGAACTCAATATCAAATTACTTCCGGAGTGTTTCAGGTTAATTGTCTGAACCTTGATTTATGAGATTTTTGGATTTGTGAGAAAATTTCGCCCAAAGGATCACAAAACAGGGAGCTCATTTTATCTACTGTTTCCTATTTCATAGTTTTTTAGTCGTTAAGACGGAAAGGCGGTAAGTAGCGTATCTAGATCATACACTCTGCGTTAACTCCTTTTCCTCCTTTTCTCTGCAGTAAAATGGTCTTGCATGAAGCTTTATCTGTTTTCCCCGAGAGGATTTTTCGGCGTGATCAGGTCAAGAAGTTTTTCGAAATTTTCCTGGTTGTGTTTCGAATCCAGTGAAGCCCGGATATCATTCTTTTCCCTTTGGGAAAGATGAAAGCTCAAGGCCGCTTTGTTCTCTTCTTTTTTAGGTATGTATTGAAACGACACTTTGTGAATAGGATAACTGCTGTTGTCAACAAAATAATTTTCCATATCACTCTGGAAATAATCCATCATCTTATACCAGTTATGCTGCAATAAAAAGAATGGCTTGGTGGCATTTCCCGTCAGGTCATCATATTCATAAGGATTTTCCCAGCCTCCATCCATGCGGTCGCGAATCTGCACAATCAGCACACCACTCGTATTCTGTTCGATCCAGTCTTCCATGTGAGAAAGAAAACGCATGGAATTTTCCACACCATAATTATCCCTCAATCCCCCGTCCATCAGGTCAATTACAGGATTGGATGGCATCCATACATTGGGTAGTACCACAGGAAAGGTGGCATTCATTCGGAGTATGGTCAGCAGCCTCAGGTTATATGGATCCTGGTTGGCAAAAAAACTGGTGAAGTCCACCGCATCAGGCGAGATCTGCACTTTATTGGAATCTGCCGGTGGCTGCATCATGAACCTTACCGGCTGGGTACTGATGATCATCATCTTCCCGTCACGCGTTACCACGGTGTGATAAAACATCAACGGGATGTTGGCGTTGGATTCATCCATCACATAATCCTTCAGTCTTTTATTCAGGGCGCCGTTGGTGTTATCATCAAGAGCGGATTCAAAAGCATAACCCCTGTCGCGCAGGTAAGAATAAGGTCCAACTGAAAATTTTTGTTCAGGAGCAAAAAGATCCCTGGCAATAAATGAAGTGAATGTAGGGTTAAGCAGGTCCTGGGCGATATCATCCACGTATTGATAGGCTCTTGGATTGATCTGCGGATTAAGTTGCCGCTGCCGGTACAGCTCCCTGAAATAGCTGGCCCCAATCATGCCACCTGAAGCCCCTGTGATCAAAAAGGTTTTTTTCATCATGGTGCCACCGGTAAGACTGTCCAGCCTTTGCAGCACATTCATGGTGAAGGTGGCACTCCTGGTTCCGCCGCCGCTGGTAGTCATCAGCACTAAAAGCGGTTTATCACTATTCTGTTTTTGCTTCCATTTGTTAAGAATGCCCTCCATGTTTTTTTTATCCAACAGTCCCGAATCATAATGAGCCAGTTTCTCAAGAGCCGGCTGGCTGTATTCAGGATGCCTGTCTTCATTGCCGTAATTCAAACCATAAGCCTTGTTGCGCGGATCGATCCATTCGATCTTGTATAAAAAATTCAGGATAAGAATAAAAATGAGAAAAGCGGGAACACTCCAGCTTCCGAAAAAATATACAACTGCTCCGCTCACACCAATAAGAATGGCAAACAGAAGGGTAATGCTGGCGCCTGCGGGTAATTGAAAAAATTTATGGTCCAGGAAAAATCCAATTACAATCAGGAACAGGTAAGCCACGAGAAGGCTTACCACCGCAGCGAAGTGGTGTCGCTTGAAAATCTTTTCCATCAGGTCGCGCGAATAGTGCGATACATCGCGGCAGCGTTTCGCTCTGAAAAACGAATCCAGGAACCATTCGGAATAGATCAGGGAACGGATGGATGCAGGGTGAGGCTCACGCTGGAAAGAAGTGATCATGTGTTTGGCACTTTCAAATGCCGGCTGGATCTTTTTGAGAATGGCCTTGTCTGCACGGAAAAAATAAAAGAATGAAATGGAAATGATTAGTAGTAATCCTGCCATAAAGCCAACAGTAAGGAAAATGATCTCCACATTACTGATCAATTCCTTATAATGCGCGAACTGGTAAGCCTTGACCAGGTAGAATACCAGGAAGGATATTGGTATCACGCTGTTGTTGATGCAGTATTTTAAAAAGGGGTATTGTGTCGCGGCAAGAAATGTAAAATGACGGCTGAAAAGAATGAATGTGGTAATGTTCCAGCACATGATAAAAACACCGATGGCCATGCCCATGATGGCCGCGCTGATGGAATTCACATTTCCCAGGTATTCAGGAGCCAGGAATAAGGCATCGGCGCCAAAGCTTTTCATGAAGCTGCTGTTGGTAACGCTGAACATGATGATCCAGAATGCAAGCAACACCTGGTACTTCCTGAAGTGAAGGAAGATCAGTTGCAGTGGAAGTGAATACCATATGCCTCTCAGGTATTCTGTCAGGGGTGTTTTCATGCCCTCCCAAAATACTATGAAATAAGTGGAAGCGGAAGTTTAGTTGTCAGGAATTCAGTTTTTGTCCGGGTGTTAACAAAAAAACCGCATGCAATAAAGACATCATCAGGAAAAGTGCTACAAGCTGGTGCAATTGTGCCATCCACTCGAACTGGTTCCATTTATAAGCCCTGATGCCGGTGCTGCTTAGCACGGTAAGTACGCCCAGGATGGTTTGAAGTAATACCATAGCCAGCGGCCACCATCTTACCCTGCCAAAGCTTTTGGTGGACCGTATCCTTACGCTTATAACTGTCCACGCAATTACAAGGATCACGAGCAGGTAGGCAAGTCCGCGGTGAATGAAATGTGTTGTGATCACCGCCTTCCGCTCTGTAAAATAACGGGCATCTACGGCTGTCAGTGAAGATGGTATATCTTCTGTCATCACCGTTGGTATCACCTGCCCGTTGATATCGGGCCAGGTAGGTGCATAGACGGCTGCTTTATAACCGGCCATGATGCCTCCATAAAATAATTGCACGAATAAGAGTACAAGAATGATCCAGGTAAAATTTTTCAGCCTGTTGCTGAATACAAAACTTTCGCGCTTCACCAGGAATTTAAGCGTGAACCAGTAGGTATAAGCAAGCAGTATTAACGCCAGCACAAAATGCATGGCCAGTTTGGTAGGTCTGACATATATGGCATCACCTGTAAGTCCGCTCGCCACCATAATCCAGCCCACAGCACCCTGCAGGGCACCTAACAGGAATAAAATGATAAGTGGTAATACCATCTCCCTGCTGAATCTTTTCTGAACAAGGAAAACAATAAAAGGAATGGCGAAGACCACCCCGATAAGACGCCCCCACAGCCGGTGAAACCATTCCCAGAAAAAAATAAATTTAAAGTCAGGAAGGGTAAATCCGGAATTGAGCTGTTTGAATTGCTCCGTTTGTTTGTATTTATCAAAGGCTACCAGCCAGGCCTCGTGATTTAACGGCGGCAGCGTTCCTTTCCCGAGATCCCATTCGGTTATTGATAATCCCGATCCTGTAAGCCTGGTGATGCCTCCCAGTATGATCTGGATGATGATCATTGCAACCCCAATGAGCAGCCAGTTCACGACTGCCCTGTTCCTGTTTTGATGGCCCCTGTTTTCCATTGCGAGGCAAAGTTAGGCCAAGCCACCGGGGCGGAAGATGATTTTGAACAAAATTTCAACACGAAAAAATTTCTCTTAACACCCCATGGCCGGAAGTATTATTTTCGTCGCATGCTGCAGGCTTTTTACCAGGACAAGTTGCTGGAGGCGGGATGTGATGAAGCGGGACGTGGATGCCTGGCCGGGCCAGTATTTGCCGCTGCGGTAATCCTGCCCAAAGATTTTTATCATCCCCTGCTCAACGATTCCAAGCAACTCACGGAGGAAGCGCGCTATGAATTGCGACCGGCGATTGAATCATCTGCAATCAGTTTCGCGGTTGCGAGTTGTTGTAACAAACAGATCGACAAGCTCAATATTTACTGGGCTTCCATGAAAAGCATGCATCTTGCCATTAAAGGGCTTTCCATTACGCCCCAGCTATTGCTGATCGACGGCAACCGTTTCAAACCTTATAAAAAAATTCCGCATCAATGCGTGGTACAGGGTGATGGTATCTATGCCTCCATTGCCGCGGCCAGCATCCTTGCTAAGACATACCGTGATGATTTTATGAAAGAGCTGCACCTGAAATATCCCCGTTACAACTGGGGGCAAAACAAGGGGTACGCCACCAAAGAACACCAGGCAGCTCTCGATAAACATGGTCCCTGCCGCTACCACCGCCGCTCCTTCCGTTTAAGTTATACTGAAACTGAATTACAGGAAGCAGAACTGGCCGGTTAAACCTGTGCAGCACTTTACCGTCTTATCATTGTCTTGATTACAGCGGCTATACCGTTATTTTAATCCGGCTTTTCATTAATAAATAGTGCCTTGGCACTGCTGCTTTCTGGCAAGCAAAAGAATGGTTGAAGGTTAACAGGGCCCCCTCGCGGGGCTTTTGTTTTAACCTCGGAGGTCAACCTCGGAGGTTGGAAAATTCCCCGGCACCCTGCCTGATGATGGCAGGCTCATCCCCGGTGAGATCAATTACCGTGGAAGGGTTCATATTACCCACGCCTCCATCAATTACCACATCCACCAGGTTTTCAAAACGATTGTGAATGGTTTCCGGGTCCGTGTACTCCTCTACCATTTCCCCGGGAAGGCTCGCGCTAAGGATGGGATTTCCCAATTCCTTTACTATGCAGCGGGCAATGCGGTTATCAGGCACACGGATACCTACGGTATCTTTCCTGGTTTTCAGGATCCTGGGCACCTGCTTACTCGCCGGCAGAATGAAAGTGTATGGACCAGGGAGGTATTGTTTGAGTGTCCGGTAAACCGGGGTTGATAATTGCTTGGCATACTGGCTCAAATCTCCAAGGTCGTAACAAACGAAGGAAAGTTGGGCTTTGTCGGGTGACACATTTTTGATCCGGCAGATTCTCTCCACTGCTTTGTGCTGTGAAATGTCACAACCCAGCCCATAAATGGTATCGGTGGGATAAATAATAATGCCTCCATTTTTCAGAATGGCCGCTACCTGCCTGATGAGGCGCTCCTGCGGGTTAACCGGGTGAATATGAATCAGCATAATTGAATTTAACCTTTGTTTCCAACAAACAATTTTACCGGATAAAAAACTTTAATACATTGCCTATACAAAAATCATTCTACCATGGAACTGCTTCCTATTCCCGTGGTGAACCAGGTAAGTGCACAGGAATTCAGGGATGAATATTTCAGCCAGCAAAAGCCGGTGGTGATTAAAGATCTTTCGAAAGAATGGCCTGCCTGGTCTAAATGGAATTGGGATTATTTTCAAGAACTGGTTGGGCACCAGAGAGTGGCGCTCTACAATAATATCAAAAGCGATGCTTATACTCCCATCAATAAAGCGGATGATTACAAAACCTTTGGTGAGTATATTGACATGATCCGAAACGGTCCTGCCGGCTGGAGGATCTTTCTCTTCAATATTTTTGAACATGCTCCTGAACTGGTAAAGGATTTTACCTGGCCGGAACACCTGATGAAGGGATTTGTAAAAAAATATCCCATGCTTTTCGTGGCTGGGGCCTCTTCAATAACGCACATGCATTTTGATATTGATCTTTCCAATATTATGCATACCCAGTTTGCCGGAAGAAAACGTGTTCTGCTTTTCCCTTTTTCAGAGCAGCATAAATTATATCGGAAACCCTGGGAGGTTTTAAGTCTGGCTGATTTTTCAAATTATTATGATGATAACAGCAAACTTGATTTTAAACAGTTCCCAGCTTTGAAATATGCAAAGGGTTATGAGATTATTCTTGAACATGGAGATACGCTTTTTATGCCTGCCGGTTACTGGCATCATATGGAATACCTCGACAGTGGTTTCGCCATGAGCCTGCGTGCGCTGCAACCGGGACTTACGGGAAAACTCAAAGGGGCCTGGAATCTTTTTGGAATGCGGAGTATTGATACCGTCATGAAAAAGACCGTTCCGAAATGGTGGTATGAGAATAAGAAGAAGCGGATTTTTGAAAACGCTGATAAAGCGATAAAGACTGATGCTCGTTAACAGCTAATGGCCAATAGCCAATGGCCATTGGCCTACACAATCGTCCAGGTCTCATTCCCCTTCAACAATTTATCGAGATCAGCAACCTTTTTTTCCTTAGCTCCTTCAATCTGTTGTTTCAGCATGTCTTCATACGTAGGCCTGATCGCCTGGTAAAAAACACCGAAAGGCCGTGGCAGGTGGTGTTCCATCTTTGGATCATCAAACATGCGGGTGAGTATCTGCGCTTTGTAAATATCATTTTCATCATGTACCCAGAGATCAGCCACACTGTGTCCTTCGTTCAGGCTTACCACTACCGGGGTGAATCCATCCAGTTTAATGCCTTTGTCTTTGTTGGCTCCAAATACCAGCGGCTGCCCGTTCTCCAGGAACAAAGCTTCTTCTGCCTTGGTTGATTTCTCGGTAAAGATTTCAAAAGCACCATCGTTGAAAATATTGCAGTTCTGGTAGATCTCCAGGAAGGAAGCGCCATGATGCGCATGCGCCCTCATCAGCATACTTTGAAGATGCTTGGGATCACGGTCCATGGACCTTGCCACGAAAGTTGCATCAGCACCCATGGCAAGCGCCAGCGGGTTGAATGGATGATCGATACTTCCGAAAGGAGTGGACTTTGTGATCTTGTTTTCTTCCGATGTGGGTGAATACTGCCCCTTCGTTAATCCATAGATCTGGTTGTTGAACAGTAAAACGTTCACATCAAAATTGCGGCGCAGCAAGTGAATGGTATGATTGCCACCGATGCTGAGACTGTCACCATCTCCTGTTACAATCCAAACACTCAGGTCGGGCCTTGAAGCTTTTAGTCCGCTGGCAATGGCCGTTGCTCTTCCATGAATAGAATGCATGCCATATACATTCATGTAATAAGGAAATCGTGAAGAGCAACCAATACCGGAGATGATCGCAATGTTCTCACGTGGAATGCCAAGTGTTGGCATCACTTTCTGTACCTGTGCCAGGATGGAATAATCACCGCAGCCGGGACACCAGCGTACTTCCTGGTCGGTTGCAAAATCTTTGGCGGTAAGTTGCGGTACTACAGTATTTGATGTAACAGTTTCCATTTTTAAACTTCCTTCTTTTTGAGATCAACCCTATTTGAAAAAATATTTCTTGTGCCGGGTTGATGTTTTCAGGCGAACGCCGTTTCAGCTTAAATATAAGCATTAAGTTCTTTAGGACTTAGCCCTCAACGCCGGTTTTTACCCTTCATTCAATTCTTCCCAGTATTCTGCCGCTCTCCTGGTATGAGGGATCACAATAGTGCCACCCACAATGTTGGCAACAGCAAAGATCTCATACATTTCTTCTGTCGTTACACCCAGCTCATGACTCTTACCAAGATGGTATTTGATACAGTCGTCGCAACGGAGCACCATGCTGGCCACCAGGCCAAGCATTTCCTTGGTTTTTTTATCAAGCGCACCTGCCTCGTAAGTATTGGTGTCGAGGTTCCAGAGCCTTTTCATCACCAGGTTGTTCTTGCTCAGGATCACCTCGTTCATCTTTTCCCTGTAATCGTTGAATTCCTGTACTAATGACATCTGAAAATTTTACCTGCAAAAGTACTGATAAGCCCCCGGCTTCGGTTGGCCCTGAGAGGCATCCCTGGATTTTTCTCTAAATTCAAAGAAAAATTTAACGATTATGAGAAGATCTGTCCTGGTGGTGATGGTGCTGTCTGTTATCGTGTTGGTTACGCTTGCATTTAGCCGTCGAGAGGAGCCATGGAAGAACCTGAAGATATTGCCAAAAGACATTACACAAAAACAGATGGACAGCGTGATGGATCATTTTTCAGTGGCATTGAATGTGGACTGTGGTTTCTGTCATGTTGAAAAAAACGGTGACATGGATTTTGCCCTGGATGATAACAAGCATAAGCTGATTGCCCGGGATATGATGAACATGACAAACGAGATCAATGATAAATATTTTGATTATACGGGAGCGAAAAGAACCATCACCACGCAGTTGATGGTAACCTGTTATACTTGTCATAACGGAGAAAAAATGCCCGCGGTACAAAAATCGGAAGAGATCAAAAAATCAATAGGGCCATGGAAGGGAAATTAGATTTTGGAATGGTAGGTATAGGGGTGATGGGATCCAACCTACTGCTCAACCTCGCCGATCATGGTTATGCCGTTATCGGTTTTGACCTGAAGCAGGAAAGAGCAGATCAACTGGTGTCTGCTGCCAGTGAAGGAACCGTGGTAAAGGGTACCATACATGTGGAAGAAATGGTAGCGGCATTGAAACGTCCGCGTAAGATCATGATGCTGGTGCCTGCCGGCAAGGCAGTAGACAGTGTGATCAACAATATTTTGCCCTACCTGCAAAAAGATGATATCCTGATTGATGGCGGAAATTCTCATTTCAAAGACACTAACCGCAGGATTGCAGAGTTGCAGAATAAAGGCATCCACTTTTTCGGCATGGGAGTTTCCGGTGGAGAGATGGGAGCCAGAACTGGTCCCAGCATGATGCCCGGTGGAGATGCCAATGCCTGGCAATACCTTAAGCCCCTGCTTGAAGCCATTGCGGCCCGTTCCAATGATGTGCCCTGCGTGGCTTACATGGGTAATGGGGCGGCGGGTCACTATGTAAAAATGGTGCATAATGGTATTGAATATGCCATGATGCAAATGATCAGTGAAGTGTATGATCTTTTGCACCGCGGAGCCGAATTCACTAATGAAAACCTGCATGCGGTTTTCAAAGAATGGAATGAAGGCGCCCTGCAATCTTTTCTCATACAGGTGACCTCTGATATTTTTAATACCCTCGATGATGAAACAGAAACGCCGCATGATTTCCTGGTAGATAAGATCCTGGACCAGGCAGGCAGCAAGGGTACCGGCAAATGGACTTCACAGGAGGCAATGGACCTGCCTGTACCTGTTCCGTCAATAGACATGGCCGTGGCCATGAGGGATCTTTCTGTTTACAAAAAATTGCGGGTTACAGCGGCAAAGCTGTTCCAGCCACAGATCCATAAACTCGAAGTAAACGATAAGGCGCTTAAACAGGTTGAGAACGGCTTGCTGTTTTCTTTTGCCATAGCTTATGCACAAGGATTGAGCATGCTGCACAAGGCTTCTGAGGTACACCAGATGAACATTCCTCAAAAAGATGTGATAAGAGTCTGGAAAGCGGGCTGCATCATCAGGTCTGCATTGCTTGGCAATTTTGAACAGGCATTCTCTAAAGAGGAAAACCTTGAGAATATTTTACTGGATGCCGACATTGCTTCCATGATGCAATCCCTGGAAAAAGACGCAAGGGCATTGACGGTGATGGGAATTGAAAGCGGCATTCCCATGGCCTGCCTATCAAGTGCACTGGCGTATTATGATGCGCTGCGCAGTGAAAAAATGCCCATCAACCTGGTGCAGGCGCAAAGGGATTACTTCGGGGCGCACACCTACCAGCGAATTGACAGGGAAGGAGTTTTTCATACTGAATGGAACGCGGATACAAAAAAATCATCATGACAATACCACCGGCTATCATTTATATTTTCGGGGGAAGCGGCGACCTTTCCTACAGGAAGCTTTTACCGGCATTATTCAATCTTTACCTTGATAACTACCTGCCGGAAAAATTCCTGATCGTGGGTGTGGGCCGCAGCAGTTATACCAATGCCAGCTACAAAACCTTCATTCGTAAAGGACTGGTGGAACATTCGAGGCGCAGGGATAAGATAAAAGAAGGCTGGAAAGAATTTTCATCTCATCTTGAATATCTCAAAGCGGATCTTTCCTCCGATAAAGTGTACACCAGCATGGGAGGCCGGATCAAAAAACAGGAAACTGCCTGGCAGGAAAAAGCCACTTCCATATTTTACATGTCGGTGGCTCCCCAGCTTGCGCCGGTGATCGCGGAAAAACTGCACAAGGCAAAACTTACATCACATCCTGAAAGATCCAGGATGGTTTTTGAAAAACCTTTCGGGCATGACCTGGAAAGTGCAAGGGCGCTCAACACCAGGCTGGGGCAATTATTCAGGGAAGAACAGATCTACCGTATCGATCATTACCTCGGGAAAGAAACCGTTCAGAACATCCTGGCCATGAGGTTTGCCAATGCCCTGTTTGAACCGATATGGAACAGCAATTATATTGACCATATACAGATCACGGCTGCTGAAAGCATTGGCGTGGAAGACCGGGGCAGTTATTATGAAAGGTCAGGTGCCCTGCGGGATATGGTACAGAATCACATCCTCCAGTTATTGTGCATGATCGCGATGGAAGCGCCTGTAAGTTTTGATGCGGATGAAATCAGGAATAAAAAACTGGATGTGCTGAATGCCATTCGTAAATATGTACCGGATGAAGTGCACCATATGGCTGTGAGAGGGCAGTATGGAAAAGGATGGATGAAAGGCAAAGAAACAAAAGCATACCGCGAGGAGAAGGATGTAGACGCTTCATCAAATGTTGAAACCTTCGCGGCAGTAAAATTTTTCGTGGATAACTGGCGTTGGAAAAATGTTCCTTTTTATGTGCGTACAGGCAAATCATTGCAGGCCAAATCAACCCTCATAACGGTACGATTCAAACAGGCGCCACAATATGCTTTTCCCGCCGAATCGGTTCATACCTGGAGGCCTAACAGGATCACCATCAGTATACAACCACAAATGGATATCAGGTTAAGGTTCCAGGCCAAAAAACCAGGACCTCACATGGTACTTCAACCGGTTGATATGGTATTCAGTTATTGGGAAGAATATGGTGATGATCATCCCGAAGCTTATGAAACCCTGCTCGAAGATGTGATCGAAGGAAATGCCACCCTTTTTATGCGGGCTGACCAGGTGGAAGCGGCCTGGAAGATCATCGAACCTATAC
>JAEYUA010000197.1 GCA_023433755.1 Bacteroidota bacterium
ACTGCGGAATCCGGCCACCGGCAATGATGGCACGAAGATTCAGGCGCTCACAGATCTCCTTTCTTGCATCATACAGTCTCCTGCCGATACGCATGCCACGGAAATCAGGATGCACAAAAAAATCGATTCCGTACAACACATCTCCCTTGGGATCATGCGTGCTGAATGTATAATTCCCCGTGATCTCCGCATAGGTATGCTTATCACCGAATTTGGAATAATCCACGATCAGTGAAAGAGCACAGCCGGCGATGGCATCGTTTACCACGATGCAGATCTGTCCTTCAGGGAATATCTCAAGCAGTTTACTGATGTTGACCTCGCTCCAGAAGGAAGCTCCTTCCCAATCAGAGTAAGCCTCCACCATGGAGGCTTTTAATCCTATATAATCGTCCTTGGTGAGTGTTCTTAACTCTATCCTGAGGTCATCGTTCTTCATTTCCATAAGAATAAAGATACAATGGGAGAGCGGAGAAAAAGAGCGAAGTGATCCCGAACTCAGTCCTGCGGAACCCCGGTCAGGTTGACTTTAAAATGACATGAAAATTTCTGAGAGCATGGAGAAATAGCTGGTAAGGGGGTAAGGGCGGTGAGTAGCTACCGAAAGATTGTCGTGAAGTACAGACTTCCTATTACAGAATAAGTTATAAGCCTCATTTTTTAATGAAACTACTTACCGCCCTTACCGCCTTACCGGCTATTCCTATTCGATCAATTAAAAGATCTCCACAGTGGATAAAGTAGTATGGGTCAATCGTAACATCAGTGAAGCTTTCGCGCTCTTCGCACTGTTTTTCCGCTCTTCTCTTGTCTGTTTCTGACACCTTCCTGTCTTTACCACGCTTTTTTTCCTATGCAATTTTGTTACATCAAATGATTGTTCATACTTAAGAATAAAAAAATGGAAAATAAAAATGTTGTGGAATACCAGTTTGTAGCTTCAGAATTTCAATGGGAAATCGCACCTGGCAAAACCATTCCTGCCTGGGGTATTAATGAGCAGGTGCCTGGCCCTGTCATTAGGGCAAAAAAGGGAGACACACTGGTGGTGCGCCTGAAGAATATGCTTTCAGAGCCGACCATCCTGCACTGGCATGGCATCCGCATGCCCGCTGCCATGGATGGCACCGGTGAAGTGCAAAAGCCCATCCAGCCCGGCGAAGAATTCGAATACCGTTTTGACCTTCCCGATGCCGGCAGTTTCTGGTATCATTCCCATCATAACGAAACCGTTCAAATGGAAAGGGGCATGTACGGCGCCATCATTGTGGAAGATGAAGCTGACCCGGTGGTGGATGCGGAAAAACTGTTTATGATCGATGATATGAAACTAACCGCCAATTACGAATTTACCCGTCCTTCCTGGGCGCTTCCCAGGCTGATTGAAAAGCACGATGGCAGGCAGGGTGATACACTGCTCATTAATGGAAAGGTGGACCCGGTGGTGAACATCCACGCCGGACAAATAGAAAGGTGGCGTTTTATCAACTCATCAAGTGCCCGCTATTTCAAGTTACACCTTGGCGGCAAGCCTTTTATGATCATTGGAACCGATGGAGGGTTGATTGAAAAAACCGTTTTGGTTACCGAAGCCCTCATCACACCGGGAGAAAGAATAGATATTGTAGTGGGACCCTTCAAGGAAGGTGAAACATTTCCGATTGAAGCTTTGTCCTACAACCGGGTCACCTTTCTGAAACCAAAAAAACAGCGTTTTGCCTCAATTGAAGTACTGGAAGAAAAACCTTCTGTTGCTTTGATCCCCGACGTACTGCGTACCATAGAACCCCTTGCGCCCCAGGATGCTCCCGTTAACCGCACCGTTAAATTATCTGTTGGGCCCAGCATTAAAAATGTTTTAGACTTTAAAGTCAACGGTGGCCTGCACGTGCAGGACAAGCCAGTGATCATTGGCGATTTACAGGTATGGGAGGTCAACAATGTGAGCCTGATGGACCATCCTTTTCACCTGCATGGTTTCTTTTTCCAGGTATTGGAGATCAATGGAAAAGCGCCTGAATACAAAGCCTGGAAAGACACGATCAACCTGACTCCCCGTACCAAGGTCAAAATCGCCTGGATGCCTGATAACCGCCCCGGCAAATGGATGTACCACTGTCATATTCTCGAGCACCATGCCGCTGGCATGATGGCCAACTTTGAAGTGATTGACGGATCGCAGCCATACCAGGCATCACCCACCGGAACTTCATGTAAAAGTCACTAACCAAAATTTATTCCTGCAGTTACTGTTATTAAAGAAACGGTAACTGCCGGATCCCTTTTATGATTGCTTAACTTTATGCAAGTAGCCAAAACAAACATGAAAAAAATTGCCTTTATCGTTCCGCCAACACTGCAGTTATTAGACCTGGGAGGACCGGTCCAGGTTTTTTCAGAAGCCAAGTATTATGGTTATGAACTGAGTCTTGAATTTTATTCTTTCCAGGAAGAGATCACCAGCAGTGCCGGACTTCCTTTTGGAAAAATCAAAGACTTCAGCGAGGCGGAACTGAGTGAAGGAGATTATGTGATCATGCCGGGCATGGAGTTTTCTTATATTGAAAGCATCTCCTTCCGTGCCGAACGTAAATTCTTTCAATGGCTCAAAGCCTGTGTTGAAAATAAGATAACGGTTTGTTCTATCTGTAACGGCGCTTTTGCCCTGGGAGAAGCCGGATTGCTGAATGGTATTGAATGTACCACTCACTGGAGGAGAATCGAACAGTTACAATCTCGATTTCCAAGGTCCAAAGTGCTGGCTGATGTCCTATATGTTAAATCAAACCATGTTTATACCAGCGCGGGCGTGAGCGCAGGCATTGACCTTTCCCTGTCCATACTGGAAGACCTGAAGGGCCCGTTGTTTACACACAGTGTTGCCAGAAGCCTCGTAGTGTATCACCGGCGCAGCGATAAGCATAAACAGGAATCGGTTTACCTGGATTATCGCAATCATATCAACCCGCAGGTTCACCAGGTGCAGGATTACCTCATTGAGCACCTCACAGAAGACAATGATATTGAATCGCTCGCCTCAATGGTAGCCATGAGCCCGCGAAACCTCAGCCGGGTATTTAAAGAAAAAACAGGCACCACTATCCTGGAATATCTCACGCAATTACGTTTGGAAAAAGCCACCACGCTGCTGAACAATCCAAATTACACACTGGAATATATCGCCTCCCAATGTGGCTTTAAAACAGCCAGGCAATTACAGCGCATCCTCAAAGAAAAAAAGAGCCACACACCCACCTTCTCAGCCGGACAGCTCTATCAATAGTTCACATCCACTATTGTAATTTTATTTAAGCTGAAGATTTGTTGGCACCATTTCAAAATTTATATACCCATTTCTTCTTTTACCAACAACTACTGATTGCAATTGTTTAGCAACCATATCATAGATGCATTAGGATGAACGAAAGGAATATGCAATTGCATGGATCTATAAGTTATCTGAAAAACAATTGACCATCCTCGTAGCTCGCAGCTCGTAACTCACTGCTCAAAACTTGTCCTTTCCTGACGTCCTCCTGTCCTTCCATCGCTTTTATTTCATCGCAACTTTGTTCTGCAGTTCTTACTAAGCATTCATGAATACAATTAATAAGTGAAACTTAAAATCTGCACCCTGGTCTGAAATCACAAATAGTTAAAAGTTTTTTTTACAAGCCATGTCTCTTAAAATATTTTAAATGAAACAACAAATTTTTATGAACCATCAACCAGGTCCTTCTATTAAAAAGGTCCGGAGGATTTCTAAAAGCCTTCTCTTATTCTTTCCCTTCTTTCTCATTTTTAGCGCACTATCAGCCCAGGAAAAATTCACACTTAGCGGTGTATTGACAGCCCGGGAAACCGGCGAAAAACTGATTGGCGCCTCTATCAGCATCCCCGGCTCTCCTTTTGGCGCCAGCAGTAATGAATATGGCTACTATTCACTTTCACTGCCTGAAGGAAAGTATAGCATTCATTTCAGCGCTGTTGGTTTTACAGAAATAGCCGTTGAGGTACTGCTGGATAAAAACAGAAACCTTGATATCTCCTTCCTTGAAAATGAAAAAAGCATGGAGCAGGTGGTAATCTCCGCAAGGTCATCAGCCAGGAGCCTGCGGTCCCCACAAATGGGAATGGAACGGATCACCACAAGAGAGATCAGAAACATTCCTCTCCTGCTTGGCGAAAGAGATGTTCTGAAAGCCATCCAATTATTACCTGGCATCAAATCAGCGGGTGATGGTGCCAGTGGATTTTATGTTCGCGGCGGCGCTGCCGATCAAAACCTGATACTGCTTGATGGTGCCCCTGTGTACAATGCCTCACACCTGCTTGGTTTCTTCTCTACATTCAATTCAGATGCCATCAAGGATGTTACAATTTATAAAGGCGGAATGCCGGCGCAATATGGCGGCAGGCTTTCTTCTGTTCTGGATATTAAAATGAATGATGGAAATAACCGGCAACTCACTGCATCCGGTGGCATTGGAATCATTTCCTCCCGGTTGAATATTGAAGGGCCCATTCAGAAAGACAGGTCATCATTCCTTGTCGCCGGAAGAAGAACCTACGCTGATCTTTTCCTGAAATTATCGAAAGACTCAACCATCAACCGCAACCGGCTTTATTTCTATGACCTGAATATGAAACTCAATTTCCACCTGGGAAAAAAAGACCAGTTATTCCTTTCCGGGTATTTTGGACATGATGTGATGGGTCTGCGGGACCTGTTTGGTTTAAAGTGGGGTAACGGCACCGGCACCATCAGGTGGAATCATGTGTACAGCCCCAAACTGTTCTCCAACACTTCACTTCTCTTCAGTAATTATGATTACCAGATCAGTACCAAAACAGAATCTGACGATTTTACCATCTTCTCGCAGATCAGGGACTGGAATTTGAAGCAGGATTTTCAGTGGTACCTGGATCCCCGCAATACCATAGTTTTTGGATTGAATTCTATTTACCATACCATCCGGCCCGGAGAAGTGACTGCATCAAAACTATCCGGCATAGGTGATGCACAATTGCAAAAAAGATTTGCCTGGGAGAATGCAGCCTTCATCAGCAACAACTGGAAAACATTCAATAAGCTCACCATTTCCTATGGACTACGCCTTACCAGTTTCAGTGCATTGGGTGAGGGTGATTTTTATACCATTGACAAAAACGGAAAGGTGTCGGATACCATCTCCTACAATAAGGGTGAGTTCGTAAAAACCTATTTCAACCCTGAACCCCGGGTTTCAGCCAGTTACCAGTTAAATAGTATTTCCTCAGTTAAAGCTTCTTATGTTCGGAATGTCCAGAACCTCCACCTGCTTTCCAATTCTACCACCATGAGTCCTACCGACAAATGGATCGCCAGTTCCAATGTCATTCGTCCAGAAATATCAGACCAGTATTCCATCGGCTACTATAAAGATCTGGCAGACCGTAAATATGAACTGACAGTGGAAGCCTATTACAAGAATATGCAGAACCAGATCGACTATAGAAGCGGTGCTAATATCTATACCAATGATGCTGTTGAATCGCAATTGCTTTTTGGTAAAGGGAGGGCTTATGGAATTGAGGCCCACCTGAAAAAAAGAAAAGGAAATCTCACAGGCTGGATCAGCTATACCTTGTCAAAAACAGAAAGAAAGATAGAAGGTATTAATGAAAACAAATGGTACAATGCCCGCCAGGACCGGACACATGACCTGGCTATAGTTGGTAGTTATCAAATAAATAAAAAATGGACAGTTTCCGCCAATTGGGTCTATTATACAGGAGATGCCGTCACCTTCCCTTCCGGAAAATACATCATTGATGACCAGGTTGTTTTTTACTATACGGAACGCAATGGCTATCGGATGCCCAGCTATCACCGTCTTGACCTGGGAGCCAGCCTTCAACTGAAAAAGAAAGGCAGGTATTCTTCAGAACTGAACTTTAGCTTGTACAATGCATACGGGAGAGAAAACGCTTACAGCATTGCCTTCAGGAAAAGTACAAAGGATCCGGAAAAAACAGAAGCCGTTCAAACTACCTTATTCAGATTGATTCCATCCATTAGTTACAATTTTAAATTTTAAAGAATGAAACAGTTTATACAACTACTTGTTATTTTATTAACATCCATCGCACTGGTATCATGTGAAAAAATAATTGAAGTGGATTTAAATACATCAGATAAAAAATATGTGATCGAAGGAGTCCTTACCGACCAGGCCGGGCGAACGCAGGTAAAGATCTCCCAAACCAAAAACTTCAGCGGTTCAAATGATTTTGAGGGGGTGAATAATGCCCATGTTTCCATCCTCGAAGAAGGGGGCGGCAGTACACAGCTCAGCCAGACATCGCCTGGTATTTATGAATCTGCCTTCAAAGGAACACACGGAAAAAAATATACCCTGCTGGTTACCATTGATGGAAAAGAGTACCGTGCAGTTTCGCAAATGCCCATGCCTGTACCTATCAGTGATCTTTTTGTAACAGAAATGAACATGGGATCAGGCATCATGCGTCACATAAATGTGGTTTACCAGGATCCACAGGAAACGGGTAACTTCTACCGGTTTGTCCAATACATGAATGGGAAAAAGGAGAATCAGGTTTTCACCCGCAATGATGATCTTTCCAATGGCCGGCTGACAACCGCGGCTTTATATACTAAGGAGGAATTAAAAAAAGGCGATGTTATAAAGGTTGAACTGTTACATATTGATGCAGCGGTTTATAAATACTGGTATAGCCTGGACAATGATGCAGATAGTGGAGGAAGCGCCTCTCCTGCCAATCCGGTTACCAACCTGAGTGGCGGCGCCCTGGGTTATTTCAGTGCACACCCGGTCAATGAAAAAATATTGGTAGTACAATAAAACAAGCAAAACTGCTATTGGTGATAACTTAAAAGTTTCTTTTGCTTTAGTCAAATAAACAATTATTGTAAAAAGAAATAATAAATATGAAAATTGGACTGGTAAGGCATTTCCCTGTAAAAAAAGAGTTTTTGAAGGGAAGGGTGAAACAATCAGAAGTCATCCAGTGGTTTCATGAATATAATGCTGCGCCAGTTCAATCCATAGAATTTTTAAATAAGAAAGAATGGAAAAAATGTTATTGCAGCCAATTACCCAGGGCAACTGAAACGGCTAGAGCTATTTACACAGGTGAAATCAATACCCTCGAAGCATTGAATGAACCTTTTCCTTCCCCTATCTTCAAAGCAGATGTTAAATTGCCATTCCTTTTGTGGGCTTTGATTGTAAGACTGGCCATTCTGCACAATCATTCTTCCCAGGTTCACCGTAAAGAAATATTGCAGGTGCGACTGCAGGCTTTTCTGAATCAAATCATCAATGAAAATGATGATGCACTAGTAGTCAGCCATGCGCTTACCATGGAAATTATGAGTGCCCGGTTGCTGAAGGAAGGTTTTGAAGGAGAAAGGATTTCCAGGCCTGAACACGGAAGGTTATACGTGTTTGAAAAAATAACAGATATAGCAACCAATTAATAATTTTAGCCTCGAGGGAAACCCCTTCAACGAAGCTATAGCTGGCACGGAGAGGGTAAGAAGATAGCGCAGGGATATTAATATTTGGATACTTTATTGATATTCACCTATCCATACAAATACGCCTTCCCCTTATTCACCGGTTCGCACAGATCAGCAATTGTTCTTGTTTTGTAAATACCTTCAAGAATATCTCTTGACTTCTTATACTCATCATGAATCGGGCATGGATGAAGAGATGAGCAGCGGCTCAATCCTAATCCACATTCCCTGAAAACGGTATCCCCGTCAATGGCCTCAACGATTTTTATCAATGGCTGCAGGGTCTGTTCTCTTGTGATATAAAAACCTCCTGTAGGACCCTTTAAACTTTTGATGATATCCTGTTTTACCAGCAACTGCAGCATCTTACCAACAGTATGCTCGCTGGCATCAATATAATCTGCGATCTCTTTCAAGCCTGAACGGCTACCCTGATCGAGTTTTGTAGCCAGGAATACAGAAGCCTTGATGGCGGTCTTGCAGGTATAACTGATCATTGCTCGCGGTTTAAAAATTCATGCCCCTTGTCTGATATCATGGAGGGATTCCAGGGCGGGTCAAATACAATATCGATACTGATAGTATATAAGGGAAAATGCTTTTGCAATACCGCCATGGCCTGGTCACGGATGCTTTCACCCATCGGGCAAAATTGCGTGGTAAGGGTCATGGACAGGAATAAAAGTTTGTTGGCTGCATCAAAATCCAACTGGTACACCAGTCCGAGATCCACTATGTTCAAACCAATCTCCGGGTCAAGTACCTCTTCCAGCGCGGCCAGCGCAACCTGGCATTGCGGTTTATCGTTTGTGATTACTTCTTTCATGCTTTTTGCCTCAGCATTTTCAAAATATTAAAATTGTACAGTACAGCCGTTACAATCAGCAAGGTGCTTGCCAATTGGATGATCATAACCCTGCCGCATAAGATACCGGCCAAAAACAAACAGAATCCCGCGAGGTAAAGGATACCCATGGCATTAAAAACCTTGTGGTCAAATAGATCTTTCGGGTTAGGCATTTTTCCCATTCCGGTTTTTGGATGATAGATTTTATTCCAGACAATAAAAGGAAGGGTTTTAAAAGTCATGCCTAAGATGATAGCGGTGAGCCAGCCAAAAAATATGGAAAAGCCATAAGCCAACACCAGTTTTTCATTGGCAAAAGAAAACACAAGCAGTAAAATGATCACCAACAGTAAAACAATAGGCAATAACATCATAGCCACGGACAATAAAGAAATCTTTACCTGCTCATCTACCTGCTTGCGGATGCGTTGCTGGTAAGCCTTCCGGCAAAAAACAGCAAAGAGGGCCAGCGACAGGAAAACAGCGGCCAGGGGAAGAAGATAAACAGCACGGTTAAGATCTGTTACAAAAAAAATAATAAACAAGACCAGGGCTCCACTCACCAGACTATAAATGTACCAGAGCATCCGGGGATGGTCGTATTTGGAAATCAAAAACATGGGAATCAGCCTTGATCCTACCCCGGTAACCAGCAATAAAAACCAGCCGACAATACCCAGGTGCGCATGCAGAGAGAGATAAGCCAGGGAATCAGCAGGGAGAATAGGATTGGTAAAATTGATCACCAGCAACCAACCAATGATGGTGGTGGCCAGCAGCCAGAGAGATGCGGTCAAAACAAATACCGCATGCACATTCACTTTACTGCTTTTACGCATGCAGCCATATAAATTAATCACATAACAAATGACTGCTCCGTTGATCAGCAAAGAGCCTGCCTGCGCAAGCCAATCCATACGGAAATGAAAAAAACAATACACCAGTATTGGTATGCCGACTGCGGCCAGTAAAAACGATGCATGCGCAAGTGCAGTACTGTAAAGACTTGACCCGGTAAGTACCGGCAAGAGTTGGTGACTGGCACCCAGGATGATCATGGTACCCCAGCCAAGGGCCATGGTATGTGTAATGGCCAGTGTGCGTGGATGAAAATGATGCTGCGTGAAAGCTTCTCCTGAAATAAACAATAGCAGCGTGGCCACCAAAAATGACAGGGCCGCGTAAACATAAAAAGGGATCACGATCCTGTGATTGGTATGCGGAACCAGGTTATTGGCGGGTAGCATGATCTTTAAATATAAGAAGCTGGACCTTACCGGAGGTTTCTCTTACACGATACGAAAATTTCCGGTCCGCCAGCTCAGGAAAAAGATATACAGGCACACGCTTATGATCTACCAGCAGTAAATTGCTGTCAGGTAATTTTTCCAGCGCTTCCAGTATGGTAAACATGGGCTGGGGCATTTCCAGGTGGCGGACATCAATTTGTTGGATGTTCTCACCATAAGCCTCGATGATGGTTTCCCAGTCACCTGCATTTTCATTTTCTGTCACTGCAACCTTTGGCACTGGCCCGGTCTTATAAAAATAAGTTTCAAAAATATCGTCAGCCATTACATCAACGTAAGTCTGAAACCCTTTCTTCTCCAGCAGCAGGATCAGTGGTGTTGGTTCAAAACTATTGACGATCTTTAAGACGGCACCCTGCTCCAGGTCTTTGATTTTTTCCATGATTATGGAGAGCGGGTCTTCACCACTGTCAAGAATAGGGCGCACATCCAAAACACTCAATGGTTTTGAATGAATGGAATGCATAAACGCAGGAAGTGTTTTTTTAATTGGCTTACCAGTAGTATTCCTTTCAATTTCAAAACCCAGCGGTTCCAATTTTTGAAAAAAAGCTTCTACGGAGCAGCCACCCATACTCGCTGCCGTAGAGAGCGAGGTGCGGCCGGCCATGAGTTTTCTCAGGATGGGATTTTTTAGTTTTTCAAATTTTTTATTGATGGAAATGATTGTTTCCAAAGCCTCCGGGTGGTGCTTTAGTATTGTTGAGATTTTTGTATGTTGGTTGATGATCATGGTTTTTTTAACCGCCAAGAAAGAAGGAGCCAAGAAAGTTACCTGGCGTGTCCTTGGTTCCTTTTTTACTTGGCGGTTTAAATTTATCCTCTTAATTCCTTATCAAGCTTTAAAGCTTTCGGGAAAAGAATGTTGTTCTCCAAATGAATATGCTGGTGCATGTCCTCGTCCAACTCATTCAGTTTCTGGAAAAGAAATTGATAACTGTTGCAGGCATTGGCCGGTGGTGTATAATCATTCGTCAGCTTGCGCATCTCATCCAGTATTTCACCGGCAGCTTCATGATCTGCTTCCATAATTTTGATGGGATCAGTGATACCTGCCTTATCATTCAAAATGGAAAGGTTGCCGGTACGTTTGGCATAGACCAGCCCCTTGATATAAGGGAATACCACTTCTTCCTCGGCTTTGAAATGTTCATCAAGTTCCTTTACCAGGTGCGTGAACATCACATAAAGAGGTTTCAACTCCGGATGTGTACTGCCATGATGTTCCGTTACCTTGGTAAGGAGACCCATTAGCCCGGGCAGTTCATTATAATAATAAAGATGGTGTTGGTTGTAGATATAATCAGCCAGGAAATCGGCTCCCCACCTGTTATAGTCATTGGTGGATGAAACAGTCACGGTAGGATTTTCCAGTTCTGCTTCCACCATTGAAATATCCAGGCCTTTTTCATCACAAACCTGCTTCAGTGATTTTTTACCACCGCAGCAAAAATCGATGCCATATTTTTTAAACACTTCTGCCTTGCGCAGGTCGCTGGCTGCGATCTGCCCAATGGTTTCTTTAGAATCCTCATTCTTCCTGATCTCTACACGCCACCATTGTGGTCCCTGTTCAATGTATGACCAGGAGAAAATATTTCCTCTTTCACCCAGTAGCTGGTAATAGAGTGGTTTGGGATCATGGTCGTTCAGGATCTGGAAGCCCTGGCCACCGGCCAGCGCATCAAAATGTTTGAAGATTGTTGGATGTTTTAAACGAGGCTCTATGAGTGTAACATTGAGTACAAAAATATCATTGGAAGATGTTGCAGTCGTTTTAACCAGCGGTATCGCTTCCACGTTGCTGCCGGTTTTTTTGATCTCAACCTTCCATACCTCCGGACCGTTTTCGATCTTCTTCCATTCGAAGATCTCTCCTTTTTCCGCTTTCATTTCATAATAAAGCGGAATGGGATCATGGTCATTGATGAGCAGGAATGATTCACCACTATGGAGATCATCAAATTTCTTAAGGATGGTGGGATGCTTGAGCGCGGGCTGGAGGTCAGGAACAAATAAACTATCCATGATGTATTAGGTTTAAGGAATAAAAGTATTACGATACTTTTATTAAAAACCTGAGTTTTGTCAGGTCGCTCTACAATCCCAGCAAACCTGCTGACCACTTCAGTGCGACGCCAGTTTTTTGTGCCTTTGCTTTCAACTCCTGCAATTTCTGTTCGGTTTCAATCCTTTTCAGTTCCCTGGCATTCAGGAGGAATAAAGAGCTCTCGCCGTTCCTGAATTTAATTTCCTCTCCCCGCTGCAATACTGTTATATTAACCAGTAATTGTTCCTGAATGTTGAGCTGTGCCAGAACCTGTTGGTTTTCCTGGTAATACTGCCTCACTTTATTGAGTACCTCAAGCTGTTTCTGTTTTTGGTCAAGCAATGTCCTTTCGATCCCCAGCTTCGTTCTTTGATAATTTCCACGTGCTTCCGACAAACGCAGTGGAATGGAAAGATTGATACCAAAACGGTAGTTGTTCTGAAACCAGGGACCATCAATAGTCTTTCTCAAATCATAACCCGCCTGGTTGTACCTGATCTTCAGGTCTGGCAGCAAGGCCTGGAAAGTCAGCCTTTTTTCAATCTGCAGGTTTCTTAATCTATAATCATACTGGGCTAATTCAGGATGGCTCTCAGCCAGGAATAAAATTTCCTGCAGTTCGAAACTGGTTGCAGGCACCTGTATACCCGGCATAACATTTTCGGGAAGTACAGCCGGTGACCCTTCTCCTGTCCATAAAAACGCGGTGAGTTCCAGCCTGGCCCTGTACAATTGCAACACAGCCTCTGAACGTTTGATCTCAAAGGATTGAACCTGTGTGTAGGCTTCCACCGTATCAATGGCAGGCCGCTCACCCAGCAGGCTGGCAGCTTTTACCAGTTCAAAGCGGTTGATTGAATTTTGCAAAGCATCATTTACGATCTGCAGAATATGATATTGCTGCCACCAGTCCCAATAGGCATAAAGACCTTCTTTCAAAAGATCATTGAGCACCATGCGTTGTTGCACTTCCGACAGCAACTGCATATTCTTCGCCTGTAATAAAACGGCTCTTCTTTTGTCCATCAATAAATTCTGCAAAGGCTGAACAGAAATTCCCAGGTACATGACTGAGCCGGTTGTTTTTTCCGGGTTCAGCCTTGCTCCGGAAATCCGCTCCTGCCCGGCATAAAGTTCAATGCCATACCAGGTGGGAATACTCACTTCAGCACTCCTGTAATCATAGTAGGCTGTGCCTCCAAATACTTTGCGTGAAGCTTCGCTATTGAACAGGGGATCAAACCCACCCCGTGCAGCGAGTATGCCTGCACTGGCCCGGTCAATATCAATAGTGGCCTGCCGGGCAACAGGATGGAACCTGGTAATCACACCCAGCAATTCCTTTTCCGTAAAATATAGCGGCTGCGCACCTGCTTTTGAAATTCCCGCCAACAAAAAAATCAGAAATATCTTTTTCACTTTTTCTCAGTGGTATTTGATGTTTGATAATAATCAGGAGGGAATGAATTGATATTCCGCCATAATTCATACCATACCGGCACATTCTTCAATAAAGCAATCCCGTTTGCACCGGTTCCCATTCTTAATTCCTTCGGCCATTTGCGGTAAGTGGAATCTTCCCTCACAATCACTTTAAATTTTCCATTGGCACTTACTTCATTTTCCACTGCTGATACAATCCCGGAATAGGTTCCATAGGAAGCTTCAGGCCAGCCACTGAAAACTATGGCAGGAAAACCATCAAAAAGAAATCGTACTTCCTGCCCGGGTGAAACCAGTGGCAAATCAACCGGGCGTATGTACAATTCCACCGCGTAATCCACCTGGTCGGGTACAATATGCACCAGCATTTCTCCTTCCTTAACAACTTCGCCAATACCGGCCGTACGTGCTTTGATTACCTGGCCGCTTTGGGGTGCAATCACATAATACATGTCGTTCCGGATCTTGTAAGAAGCATACTGGTTTTTCAACTTTGCAATTTCACCCCGGCCATTTGCAACAAGAGAAAGGGATCCATACCTGTCGCCTTCCGCTTTGGATACCTTTTCAGAAAATTCCTGTCGCAGGGAATTCAATTCCATTTTCAAAATGGACCGGTCCTGCCTCGAAGCAAAATATTTGTTCTCCGCACTTATTTTTTTGGCAAGGGAAGTCTGGTAAGCCTGGTTCCTGATTTCTACCTGCGTTAAAGAAACCAGCCCGCTGTCGTACATGGTCTTTTGCCTGTTAAACTGAACAGAAGCGATCTTCCATTCATTTTCCGCTGCCTTCATATCTGCGCTATCGGATTTGATCTTTGCTTCCGCCTGCTGTAATTTATCTTCCACCTGGCTTAAACGCGCTTCCAGTGAGGCTCGCAGGGCATTAATCTGTTCATTGGCAGCCTCGATCTTGCCCTCGTAATATTTTACAGAGGATTCTTTTGCTGATAATTCCTCCCCGGTTCTTTCAATCAGGTCCGGGTCAAGAAAGCCGGTATTGATTTCTGAAAGCTGCACGATGGTATCTCCCGCTTTTACAAAATCTCCTTCCTTCACATACCATTTCAGAATGCTGCCGCCGATTATGGTATTGATCTGCTGCGGTCTTTGTTCCTGGCGCAATGCTGTGATTTTTCCGGTTGCGCGGATGTTTTGTGTCCAGGGCAGGAATAATATAACGGCAATGATCATCAATAAAAAATAGAACCACTTGCGGATATTACTCTGCCTGTTATGCCTGTATATTTTGTTGTATGATGAAAAAGATTTCATAACCTGATTTTTATTTATCCATATAAATTACCTGGTGGCACTGCCTGGAAAATGATTCATCGGTAGTGGCAACAATGATGGTTGCAGTTTGATTGTTGAGGATCAGTTCCTGGATGTTGCGCCTGTCCTCCTCTTCCACTCCCTGCCAGGGTTCTTCCATGATCAATAGTGAAGGTTTATGTGCCAATGCTCTTACCAGCAGTATCTTTTGCACCACACTTCTTGGCAATCTTTTTCCATCCGGATCCAGTTCCGCATCATATCCATCAGAAAGTGCTGCGAGAAAAGGAAGCAAACCTGCTTTCTCACATAGCTGGTGGATATAGGTCCTGTCCGGTACCGGTTTTCCCATGGTGAGATTTTCCCAGAGGGTTCCATGAAATACATATTCCTGCTGGAAAAGAATGCCCATTTTTTCACGGAGGCTAACCAGGTCATAATTCCCTACAGGAATTTTATTGATCAACAGCCTGCCGTCAAAATCCCTGTAGATGCCAGACAGGAGCTTGAGCAATGTGGATTTGCCCGAACCGGCTCGTCCCATGATACATACTTTTTCTCCGGGCTGGATTTTAAAATCCAGATCATGCACCACCCGCCTGCTTTCGTAGCTGAAACCCAAACCTTCTGCATCAATGGAAGGCGGACTATAAGAGTCCAGTACATACTGCCCCCCGGATTCAACAGGCTTATCGGTGAGTTTTCCAATCTTTTCCACCGCGGTCATGATATCATAAACGCTGTCAAGGTTGGTAATGATTCTTTCGATGGAAGCGATGATGGTAAGGATGATGATTTCCGCAGCCACGAACTGCCCGATGTTGATCTGCTGGTTCAGTAGCAGCAGCACCCCACCCACGAGCATGGCTGCCGTGATCAACACCTTGAAGGCAACCAGGATCTTGTACTGGAATTCGAGCACTTTAAAATGATTTGTTCTTGCTGCGAGGTAATGGCCGGTCTTTTCATCTGCCTTGGAAAGGTGTAGTCCCGCGCTGGAGAACTTGAAGGATTTAACCATCCGGGCCAGCTCCTCCAGCCATCCCACCAGGCCGTATTTAAATGAACTCTCCGCCAGGCTGCTCTTTAATCCCCTGTTACCCGTGGTCCTTAAAATCAACCATAGCAGCATGATGATGAGGATACCGAAAAAAATGAAGAAGGGATGGTAAAATGAAAGCAGCAGTAACCCAAAAAATATCTGGATTACGGCAATGGGAAGTTCCAGCAGCAGCTTGGCAAAACCTTTCTGCAGGGAAACTGTATCAAAAAACCTGTTGACCAGTTCCGGCAGGTAAAACCCATCCACTTTTTTCAGGTCAAGCCTGGGGATACGGTCGGCAAAAGCAAATGAATACCGCACGAATATGCGCTGCTGAATTTTTTCAATCACTTTCATCTGGTTGATCTGGATGATACCAGTGAATAATACAGCCAGTACCAGCACTATAATGAGCATGGTGAGTGAAGCCGACAGTGTGCCGCCCAGCACAAAGCCTATGATGGACTGTATACCTACCGGTATGGTCAACTGGATGAGACCACTCAGTATCGCGAAAAAATAAATGGCAGAGATCTCTGATTTTTCTTCCTGCACCAGGTTCCATAACCTGGCAACAGGACTTGTAGATTGTACCATGAAAAATGAATTAGGTGAACGAAACAGGAATAAATTAGATCAGGCTACAGTGGCCTGGTCAGGAGGAGGGGTAATCAAATCTTTTACATGCAATAGACCAGGATGGTCAGCATAAATATTGAAGCGTTGCCTGTACACCATTTCAGCGAGAGCCGGGCAGGAAGTATGGTTACATTCCTTTTCCTTTTTTTCTTCTATGCCGGTTTCCACGCGCTCTTCGGTGCCCAGCACATAACTCACTGAATCTGCCAGTGCAACAAAATACCCGCAGGTGTGACCTGCCAGCAGGAGAATAATCAATATGGCAATGAATTTTTTCAAACCGGGTGCAAGTTCCGGGAGATTTACCGGATGGAATACCTGGTATAGCAGCAGGTTGTAGAAAAATAGCTGTAGGTTGTTAAACGACCCTTCTCTTAACAATTAGTTAGGAATGTCGCATGTTGAAAATCATTTCCAATTTTGAGAAGAATTTTTTTCTTTTGAAATATTATGCCCGGACTGGTTATAAAAAAATACAGGGAAATGCGCAACTATTCTCAGAAGTATGTTGCATCCCAAATGGGTTTGTCCCAGAATGCCTACAGTAAGATCGAAAACAATATTACGGGCCTGACTGTGCACCATGTAAAGGAACTTTCCCGGATCCTTGAGGTTCCCATTGCCGACCTGTTGAAAGATGAATTTGAGATCCATAAACCCTTTGTACTTCCCCGTACCGTTACCAAAACCGACCTGCTCAATCATGTAAACATGCTTCAGAAAATTATCCAGGACAAACAGGCGGTCAAGCATGACAGTTATATCGTGGCCATGTCGCTCATTATTGCCGCGGAAGGCACACTGGGATCGGTGCATTGATGGTTCACTCCGCTAATCCCAGCCCCCGTCATTTAGTCTTGCATCTTTAACAGTGCTGTCAGCCGACAACTCAATCACCAGGGTCTCAATGGTTGTAGCCAGGCCCCCTAAAAATGGTTTTGAATCGTAGATATAAAAAAGCTCGGCTCCTTCCCGCTCATCCGGCCAGCCAAGTTTGCGATAAAGCGAATCAGTTGAAAGACCCTTCCAACTGTGATGGTTGAGCAGGTCAAAGATCATCTGGTTGCGATAGGTATATTTTCCATCTGCCTTCGCATCCCACCTGGCCCTGTCAAATTTTATGGGTTTTGCTTCGGGGGATTCATTGCTACCCAAACAGGAAAAAAGAAAAAAGCAAGTGGAAACAGGAGAAAGGATCTTAGCATCGTGGTGTTTTTTATTGAGAAGCGAAATTCCGTTTCATTGAAAAATGAGCAGGGCTTAAATAAATTGGATTAGAAGGAACCTGCGTACGAATCCAGGATATCACCCAGGTCACTTACGCCAAGTGTGAACCAGATAATGATGGTTCCAAGAATGATCTTGACGGTCAAAGGGATGGTGAAGCCAAAAAAAATCCTGAGCAGTTCATTCGTTACAGGAAAAAAAACAAAGGAAAGAAAGAGCGCTACGATACCCGGTACCGGGTGAACCATTACCAGGTTGAGCACTCCAATAATGAAAACGATGATACCAAGGAGCCAACTGACAAAGGTTGCGGCGGTTATTTTTTGTTGCATACATCTATTGTGCAGCAAAGGCTGCCCTTTTAAAGTTTGAATTAAAGGTTGAAATCAGCCAGCATCATATCGATCTTATCAAAAAGTTCTCCCACTCCCATGGCTGCCCAGATGATGAAAGCCCCGATCAGCAATTTCAGTAAGGGTGTCAGTGAAAAACCGGTGATTTTTTTGACCAGCCTGCCCGCGGGTGGAAAAAATAAAAAGGAAAGTAAAATGATGAAGATGCCGAACTGGGGATCGTTCCCCCAAAAGGTGTTTACGAAACCAATGGCGAAAAAAAGAACACCAAAGATGATGCTGATGATGTTTCCAAAAAGGTTCCTGGACTGGAACGCTGCTTGTGGTTGCTGATTCATTTTGATTAGTTTGATTTGAGATTTTGAAGCGCTGATTTAAATTCACTGGATTAAAAAGCACTTTGTATTACAAAGTAAAGTAGTTTTTTTGAATCCTGCAATAGTTCACCCCACAATTGCCGCGATCCACCCCTCTTTCCCCAGACCATGAGTTTAATTTTAACA
>JAEYUA010000210.1 GCA_023433755.1 Bacteroidota bacterium
CACAGGGATTGCCAGTGCACGGCATGGTACCAATTGTGAATATGCGGCTCGAACAGGTGAACCAGGTCACGGCCGCAACGCTGGAGCAGGACAGCACACTGCCCATGCGCAAATGGGTGTTCAGCCGCGAATACCGCGTTACGTTTCGAGACAGTCTCACGGATTCAGAAAAGATCACGAAAGGAAAATGGATAGGAACCGCGGCACCAGGCGGACCTGTGAATATTTCCATTGAAGAAAGATTCGCTGAAAGAAACCAGATAAAGATCGGCGACACCATGGTTTTTAATGTGCAGGGTTCTATCATTCCTACGATCGTAAGCAGTTACCGGAAAGTTGATTTCAACAGGATACAAACCAATTTCCTCATTGTATTTCCTGCTGGTGTTTTAGAGAATGCACCACAGTTTATGGTGCTGCTTACCCGGATACCTGATAAGGAAAGTTCAGCCCGTTACCAGCAAATGATCGTGCAGCAATTTCCCAATGTCTCGATGATCGACCTGACGCTGGTGCTGGGTATTCTTGATAACCTGCTTGACAAGGTAGGATTTGTAATCCGGTTCATGGCAGCCTTCAGTATCATCACGGGTTTGGTTGTATTGATTGCATCTGTGCTGATCAGTAAATACCAGCGTATACAGGAAAGTGTCTTATTGCGAACCCTTGGTGCCAGCCGTAAGCAGATTTACTATATAACGGCCCTTGAATATTTTTTCCTGGGAGCGCTGGCTGCATTAACAGGAATGATTCTTTCCCTTGGATTAAGCTGGGCACTTGCCTACTATGTTTTTGAAACCCCCTTCTTCATTCCGTGGTTGGAACTGTTGATAGTATTTGTGATGGTTTGTTTGTTGACAGTTGTAATTGGACTTTTGAACAGCCGAGGTGTAGTGAGAAGATCGCCGCTGGAGATTTTGAGAGAGGAAGTCTGAACCTTGATTTTTGGGATTAAGGGATTAGGAAGAAAAACTTAAGGTTGGTTCTCTGCGGTAAAAGAACCAACTGTTCTTTGATACACTAGCCAATGGCTAATGGCCAACAGCCTCTCTCTCTCTGCGCAATCTCTTTTCCTCCATTTCTCTGCGGTAAAAGAACTATTTGTTCTTTAATACACTAGCCAATGGCTAATGGCCAATAGCCTACAACACCCCTTTCAACAACTTCCAAATATTCTCCGCCACAATCTTATGCCCCTCCGCTGTCGGGTGAATCCCATCTTCCTGGTTAAGCTCCTCCTCACCCCCAACACCTTCCAGTAAAAAAGGAATCAATAAAACTTTATTGCTCTCAGCAAGATCACGGAACATTTCCTGGAACTGCGTGGTATAAGCCTGGCCCATATTCGGTGGAATCTGCATGCCGGCCAGTACAATCTTACATGAAGGATATTTTTGTTTCACACTATCCATAATCAATTGCAGGTTCTTTTTGGTTTGATCGAGCGGGATGCCACGCAGACCATCATTAGCACCCAGTTCCAGTACAAACACATCCACGGGCTGCCGCAGGATCCAGCCCACTCTTGAAAGTCCGCCTGAAGAAGTTTCACCACTCACTCCAGCATTCACCACTTTATAGGAAAGATTTGCCGAGTCAATTTTTTTCTGGATTAGCGCTGGAAAAGCTTCAGAGGGCGAAAGGCCATAACCTGCTGTAAGACTATTGCCAAAAAACAGGATGGTTTTAGTAGTAGTCACGGTAACTTTTTGAATTTCCTGCTGGTCTGCCTGATTATTTTCTGATGGTTTGTTATTACAGGCAAATACAATTCCGGCCAGCGTTATAAAGAGTAGTTTTTTCATTGAAGTGAAATTAGGGAAAGTCTGAACCTTGATTTATGGATTTTTTGATTTTGGAAAAAAGGCATGGCCGGGACGGTAAGTAGTGGCTTCAATTCATACTCTCTGCGCTATCTCCTTTTCTCCTTCTTCGCCATCCGTAGCTTTAGCGAAGGTTGGCTTGTCCGCCGAAGCTTCAGCGAAGGTTGGCTTGTCCGCCGAAGCTTCAGCGAAGGCGGGTTCTCTGCGGTAAAAGAACTCATCATTCTCTGATTAACCAAAGCCAATGGCCAAAGGCTAAAGGCCAAAAGCTTCCTAATCTCTGCGCTATCTCCTTCTTCGCCCACCGTAGCTTTAGCGAAGGTTGGCTTGTCCGCCGAAGCTTCAGCGAAGGCGGGTTCTCTGCGGTAAAAGAACTCATCGTTCTCTGATTAACAGAAGCCAATGGCCAATGGCTAAAGGCCAAAAGCCTCCTAATCTCTCTGCGAAACCTCCTTTTCCTCCTTTTCTCCGCGGTGAAAAAAACTAACTGTTCTCTATTGACCTCAAGCCAATAGCCAATGGCCAATGGCTAACGGCCATACCCCTCTTCCATTTTCAAACTCTAGGCACTATATTTATCCCCAATCCAAGACAATGAAAACCAAACTGCTCCTGGCCTCCCTGGCTTTCAGCCAATTACTCTTTGCCCAAAGTTCCATTGACACTTCCGTCAAACTCGTAGCACAGAAAGAAGCCATTATCAAGGAAGGCACCATCGTTAAAATGGAAAATGTAGGCTGGCGTGTTAATTCGGAACTGCCCGAACTCAGGCCCACCATTTCAGCAGATGGCAACCATTTGTTCTTCATCTGTGAGAACCACGAAATCAACACCCACTATCGTACCATCCGCAATTCGCAGGATATCTGGTATTCACGCAAGGATAGCCTGGGCAACTGGAGTGATGCCATGCACCTCGGCTACCCTCTCAATACTTATTATTACAATGCTGTTTACTGGATCTCTCCCGATAACAACCGCATACTGCTCCGCAATGCTTTTGTAGATGGTGATTATTATGGCAATGGTGTGAGCATGAGTGAAAGACAACCTAATGGCAAATGGGGCAAGCCACAAATGCTTTTCATCAGCAAGTATGATAAATATGACCGCGGCAGGACCAATGGAGCATCCATGACACAGAATGGCCAGACCCTCCTGCTGTACATGAGTGAAGACAAAGGAAGCCCGAATAACGATTTATATGTGAGTTTCCTGCAGCCCGATAAAACCTGGTCGGAGCCCCGCTCCCTCGGAAAAAAGATCAACCAGAAAGAAACCAACGAGATGACACCCTACATGGCGGCTGATGGAGTGACACTGTATTTCAGCAGCAACCGCGAAGGCGGACAGGGTGATAATGATATCTGGATGACCAAGCGCCTTGATGATACCTGGCGCAACTGGAGTGATCCCGTAAACCTTGGTGCTCCTATCAATACGCCCGGATGGGATGCCTTTTTCACCATGGATGCCGGTGGTGAATATGCTTACATGAGCAGCAGTGATGGTGGTTATGGAGAGAGTGATATTGTAAGAGTGAAGCTGCTGGAAAAAGAGAAACCACTGCCTGTGGTGGTGGTGAATGGAAATGTTTACAATGCAAAAACCAAAGAACCGCTCAGCGCTTCACTGGTTTATGAAACCCTTCCTGATGGAACGATTGCCGGTAATGGAGTTTCCAATTCAGGTGACGGCGCCTTTAAGATCGTTTTACCCTACGATAAAAATTACCTGATTCGGGCTACTGCTGATAAGTTTTTCGCGCAGAGCGAAAACCTGAACCTTGACTCTCTTGTGAAAGAAGGTTACAAAGAGATCCATAAAGACCTCTACCTTGTACCTATCGAGATCGGTGCGGTAGTAAGATTGAATAATGTATTCTTTGATTTCGATAAATGGGATCTCAGGCCCGAAAGTTATGTGGAACTCGACCGGGTAGTGAAACTGCTGAAAGAGAACCCCGCGATCGAAATCGAGATGAGTGCGCATACTGACAGTCGCGGCTCCGATGAATACAACGTAACCCTCAGTCATAACCGGGCCAAATCAGTAATGGATTATATCCTTTCCAAAGGCATCCCTACCAGCCGTATCACCAGCAAAGGCTATGGTGAAACCAAACCTGTAGCTACCAATGATACGGATGATGGAAGGCAGTTGAACCGGAGGGTGGAGTTTATGATCATGAAGAACTAGGGAATAGGAAATCTAGCTGCAAGCGGCAAGCTGCAAGCGGCAAGACCTTATGCGGATAGGCATGTAATTTTTCGATGATCCTGACTGTATTGATAATCTGGCTGCAAGTGGCAAGCTGCAAGCTGCAAGACCTTAGGCGGATAGGCATGTAAATTTTCGATGATCCTGGCTGTATTGATAATCTGGCTGCAAGCGGCAAGCTGCAAGACTTTATGCGGATAGGCATCTAATCTTTCCATATTTCTGATTGTTTTGAAAATCTAGCTGCAAGCGGCAAGCTGCAAGACCTTATGCGGATAGGCATGTAATTCTTCGATAATCCTGGCTGTATTGATAATCTAGCTGCAAGTGGCAAGCTGCAAGCTGCAAGAACTTAGGCGGATAGGCATCTAGTTTTTTGATATTTCTGAACTGATTTGTTTTGTTTTTCTGAATTGAAACGACCCTCGCGCGGCTCGCAGCTCGTAGCTCGAAACTTCAATGTTCGACAAACAAATACACATCGCATACGCACATCCAGCCCCATCGGGGCGGCATATCAATAGCAACGACAACACCCCTTGAAACCCCAACCTCCGAGCCCCATCGGGGCGGCATGTCAATTATTTTCCCTCACTTTCGAGACTTCAAAACATACCCTTAATTCACGGACTCCCGCTAGCAGCTAGAAGCTAGCAGCTCCCCCCTACCATTCATCACTTTTTCCCTAAAAATATTGACCCACTAAAATTTCAGCCTATCTTCGCAGTGTACTATTTAACTAGTACACTAAACATCTAAACATGATCAGCATTCAAAACCTATCTTTCGCTTATAAAAAGAAGCAGGTATTCAAGGGCCTTAGCCTGGAATTCAAGCCTGGCCATGTGTACGGCCTGCTTGGCAGAAATGGCACCGGAAAATCCAGCTTATTGCACAATATTGCCGGCCTCCTGTTCCCCAAAGGCGGCAGCATCAGGGTCAACGGGCATGAACCTTCAGAGAGACAGCCACAGTTTCTGCAGGATATCTTCCTTGTATCAGAAGAATTTTACCTGCCTGATATTCCCCTGGCTGACCTGACCAGGCATTACGCTCCTTTTTATCCCAGGTTCAACAAGGACCAGTTCAGGAAATACATCAATATTTTCGAAATACCACAGAACAGCACCCTGCAGAACATGAGTTATGGACAGAAAAAGAAAGTCTTGATCGCTTTTGCTTTGGCTACCAATGCCAGCGTGCTGCTGATGGACGAACCAACCAATGGCCTGGACATCATCGCCAAAAGTCAGTTCCGCAAATTACTGGCCGAAGCGCTCGATGAAGAACGCTGTGTGATCATCAGCACCCACCAGGTGAAAGACCTTGAGAACCTGATTGACCGTGTTACCATCATCGAAGATGGTAAAATCCTGTTTGATCAAACGCTTGAAACGATCTCACAAACACTGGCCTTTCGTTTTGTACAGGATGAATCCGAAGCGGGCTATGTACTTTACAGCGAGTCATCCTTCACCGGGAACGTCATCATCACTCCCAATGATACCGGGATGGATACCAAAATGGACCTGGAACTGCTTTACAAGGCTATTGTTACCAACAGCCAGGCCATCACTAAACTGTTTCATTCCTAAAAGATATTTATGAACCAATTTTTCGATTTCAACCGCTTCGCCCTGCTCGTGGCCAAACACTGGACAGAAAATAAAAAACGTTACCTGCTCTCCCTCCTCGCCTTTACCGGCCTGTTGACCGGATGTTTTGTTATCTCTCTTGTACTCCGGGATGATAATATGATGGAACAGGAATTCCAGCAAACGGTCTATTTCTTTTTCCTCTTTACAGTTGGAACTTTTTATGCCAGCCAGTATTTCCGGGACCTGGGATCCAAAACAAGAGGCAGTAATTTTTTGATGACACCCGCCTCTTCATTCGAAAAATTTTTGTGTGGGCTGCTCTTTGTGATCATCTTATTTTTCGTTGTTTTCACCTCCGTATTCTACCTGGTTGATACATTGATGGTCAATCTTGCCAATAGCCTTTATAATGAAGCGAATCACCGGGAAGTAGAAGTTGTAAATATTTTCCATGTAGCGCTTATCGAAATCACTGAATCATCAGAGATCAACCTGTTGCTTTTCTATTTCGCGGTGCAATCGGCCTTCCTGCTGGGATCTGCAGCTTTTCGTAAATACAGCTTTATAAAAACCATTATCGGCCTGTTTTTGACCTGGATGTTTTTTGCACTGCTCACTTATTTCATCTACCGGCAAAACGCCCCAGATATGGATGCGCCTGATCTGCCTGGGTCATATACGCAAATGCTGAAAGTGCTGACCATGTATGTGATCGCCCCGGTGCTTTGGCTGCTCACCTATTCCAGATTGAAAAACAAACAAGTAGCCCTTTAAAACTATTATCATGCAATTCAGAGAATCAACAGCCATATACCTGCAGATCGCAGACTACATCTGCGAACGGATCCTGCTAAAAAAATGGAAGACGGGCGAAAGGATTCCGGCAGTGCGTGAACTGGCGGTACAACTGGAGGTGAACCCCAATACCGTAATGCGCACTTTTGAATTTTTACAGGGGCAGAACATCATCCATAACCAGCGCGGTATCGGGTATTTTGTAAGTCCTGATGCCATCAAAAATGTGACCCAGTACCGTAAAACCGAATTCATAGAAAAAGAACTGCCTCATTTTTTCAGAAGCCTTTCCCTCCTGGGAATGGACCTTGATGAACTAAAACCCCGGTACGAAAAGTTCAGGAAACAAAACACGATCTAAAACCATAAATATCATTTCAAAAACACCCCCCGGCAAACCTTGAAAATTTGCTGACAGGAATCTTATTGCCTAAAAATGAATAAAATGAAAATCATCTTAACAATCGCCAGTTTGTTCATGCTTGCCACCTCAGCGCTTGCCCAGAATGCGGGCAGGATCACCGGTAAGGTTTTACAAAATGATAAACCTGCCACAGGTGCAACCATTCATTTATTAAAATCAAAAGACTCATCTACCATAAAATTTTCCGTAGCAGGTAAAGATGGCCTTTATGCATTTGACCTGATTCCCGAAGGAACCTATATCGTGGCAGTGACCGCTGCAGGTCAGCAAAAAACTTATTCCAGCCCCTTCAACCTCACCGGGGAGCAGGTGACTGAGGTTCCTGTTATTAAACTGAATAATGCAGCAAATGATATGGCAGCAATCGTGGTTACCGCCAAACGTCCACTCGTTGAACAAAAAATAGACCGCACCATTGTGAACGTTGATGCATCCATCACCAATATCGGAACATCGGCACTGGAAGTGCTCGAAAAATCTCCCGGGATACTGGTTGACAGGGATGGCAATATCAGCCTCAAAGGAAAAGATGGTGTGATGATTATGGTAGATGGAAGACCCACTCAATTGAGTGGTCCTGACCTTACCAATCTTTTACGGAGCATGAGTTCCAGCCAGCTTGACCAGATCGAGATCATGACCAATCCGCCGGCACGATATGATGCCTCAGGTACAGCAGGCATTATCAATATCAAAACGAAAAAGATAATCACTGCAGGAATGAATGGTTCCGCATCTCTTTCCTATGGACAGGGAAAGTATCCAAAAACGAATGAATCCTTGAATTTTAATTATAGGAAAGGAAAAATAAATTTCTTCACAAGCCTCGGTCATAACTATCAGAAGCGTTACCTCGATCTTTTGCTGGATAGGAATATTCTTGGCAATAACAATAATACTGTTGAAAAAATCTTCAACCAGGATGCCACGAGGATTGGGGTTGGGAATGCCTATAATGCCAAACTTGGTCTTGACTTTTTCGCTACCGGCAAAACCACGCTGGGAGCGGTAGTCAATCTGAATTCGAGGTCCATCCAGTCTGACAATCCCAGCATCACCTATATCTCTAACGCGTCCAAAGAACTGGAAAGCATTACCAGGGCAATGGTGGCAACAGGATCGGATGCAAGCAATATCAGCGCCAACCTCAACTTCCGTAATGTACTGGATAAAAAAGGCAGGGAGATCACTTCGGATGTGGACTATGTGAAATTCAATGCAGACAATTATCTTTTTATGGTGAACTCTTATACCGATGCGTTTGGAAATCCATACCGGAATGCTGACAGTCTCACCGGAGATCTGCCGCAGGATATCAATGTTTACAGTGCAAGGGTTGACTACCTGCATCCCATTAAAAAAGACATGAGGTTTGAAGCCGGGATTAAATCCAGTCTGGTAAATACGGACAACAATGCACGGTATGACAGCATACTCAACGGGAACCTTATTCCTGACCTGAATCGCAGCAATCATTTTATATACCGGGAAAATATCAATGCAGCCTATATCAATCTGAGTACGCCTTTGTCAAAAAAAATTACGGCGCAACTGGGGCTTCGCCTCGAGAATACCAATGCCCGGGGCAGGCAAAAAGCTACAGGACAAAATTTTGACAGGCAGTACACCCAATTGTTTCCAACAGCTTTTTTCCAGTACAAGGCAGACGAGAACAATATCATCGGCGCGAATTTTGGAAGAAGGGTAAGACGTCCGAGTTACCAGAGCCTCAACCCCTTTATCCGGTTCATTGACAGGTACACGTATTCTTTGGGAAATCCCAACCTCCGTCCATCCATGAGCAATAATATAGAGCTCTCCCATACCTGGAAAAACAGGATCACCACTACGGTCAACTATACGGTAGTGAATGATATCATACAGGA
>JAEYUA010000310.1 GCA_023433755.1 Bacteroidota bacterium
TCTTTTTCAACACCCTTGTCAGAAAACTTCATCCCTCTTTTTTCCAGTTGAGGAAGGAAGGAGATATCAGCACCCAGCATTTTATCAACAGGATTTTTTTTCCTTACCGGTGATTTTGTTTTTGATACCGGCTGGCCAGGACTGATAGTATGAATACCCGTTGATGCCGGGTATAGTCCTTTTGCCCTTGCTTCGAATTTGATGATGGATTCAGTTTTTCCCGACTGGAGAATCACCTGGCATTTTCCATTGAACAATCTTCTCTGCCATGCCGAATCATCAAGGTATTTATCCGGTTCATGGCTGCTTGGATCTCCATTGCCCACACCAATGATCTTTGCGTCACCCGTCCAGCGGAAACTCACCAGGTTGTCAGCATCAGGCACTTCACGGCCCATACTGTCAATCACTGAAATATTCATGACCGTTACATCCTTGCCATCCGCATACATCGTGGTTTTATATGGAGTGAGCACCAGTTCATAAGGCTTGCCAGTAGTTTCCACTTTGGCTTCCAGCCTTCTTCCCTTTTTATTTGCTACCGCCATTAAGGTTCCGGGTTCATAGTTCACCATCCATTTGAGGTGACTGTTTCGCGGCATTGGTTTTTTTCCAAGCGATTTTCCATTGAGGAAAAGTTCAACATCATCCGCATTTGTATTCACCCATACTTCAATTGCCTGTCCTTCTTTTCCATGCCAGTTCCAATGTGGTGAGATATGCAGCACATCTTTATCGGTCCACCAGCTTTGATAGTAGTAATAAAGATTCTTGGGAAAACCACATACATCCATCACACCAAAATGGGAGGAGATGTTGGGCCATTTATACGGAGTGGGTTCTCCCCTGTAATCGAAACCCGTCCAGATATATCCACCGAGCCAGTAATCATTTACGGCTGCAAGCTTCCACCAGGTTTCGGCCTGGCTGGCCCACCATGGAAAGGTGATGTCCTGGTCGGGCACATAAGCCCTGATGGTATCTTTTACATAAATCCCTCTTGTTGTAACGGTGCTCCCCATTTCTGTGCCGATGATGGGTTGATTGGGATGATCGCGGTGATAATCTGCCACTGCAAATTCACGGTAATTAAAACTTCTTACCGGGATCACTTCATTAATACCTGTGAATATATTAGGCAGGTCAGCCGCGTAAGTACTTGTTCTTGTAGGATCCAGTTCTTTTTGTTTTGCCATCAATGTTTGTGCAAGACGTTTCCCTACCGATGTTGTATGTATCCATCCTTCTTCATTGCCAATAGACCACATGAAAACGGAAGCATGGTTGCGGTCGCGGCGGATCAGCCTTTCAAACTGTCCCATATATTCCGGGCTGCTGTTCAGCAGTCTCTGTTCATCCATCACCAGCATGCCCAGGCTGTCACAGGCATCCAGCAATTCCGGTGTGGGTGCATTGTGGCTGCTGCGGTAACTGTTGCTGCCCCAGTCTTTCAACAGCCGGATGCGGTAATACTGGAGATAATCCGGCAGGGCACTTCCCACACCTGCATGATCCTGGTGGTTGTTAGTGCCTTTCAATTTTACATGTTTACCATTCAGGAAAACACCATTGGGTTTGATATCTATTGTCCTGATTCCAAAACGATGGCTGATGCTATCCACGACCTTACCATTTTGCATCACCAGCGACACCACGCGGTAGAGGTAAGGATCTTCCAATGACCACAATCGTGGATTGGAATAATTTAGTTGATGCTTCACCGTTATCTTTCCATTCACTTTCAATGTTACCGGCTGCAAATGAGATTGCACCAGCTTTTTCCCGGTACGGTCAGCCAGGTAAGAACGGACAGTGGCATTGGTTAAACCTGTTCCTGAATTTTCCACTTCAGTTTCTACCTGTATGACAGCATTCTTTCCTTTAACTGAAGACCAGGCGAAAACACCATCATGTGCTATGTGAACATTCTGGTACTGGTTCAGCCAAACGTGGCGGTAAATTCCGGCTCCTTCGTAAAACCATCCCTCGTATTGGGTGGCATCTACTCTTACGGTGATCACATTTGATTTTGTAAAACTGACGTAGTCTGTGATATCATAGGCCACACCCACATAACCACTCTGGTTGTTGCCCAGGTAAAATCCATTGATCCAGAAATGCGCATCGCGGAACACCCCGTCAAATTCCAGTTGGAATCTTTGCCCGGAATCCTTCCTTGCCACATCAAATTTTTTGCGGTACCAGCCAATACTTGTTTCAGGGAAAAGTCCGCCTACCGGTTTGTAACCGTGTGACTGCACATCAAAATTGGGTGAATTGAAAAAGGGAAGTTCTACGGCCCAGTCGTGCGGTATGTTTAATTTTCTCCAGGATGAGTCGTTGAAATTAACGGCCATAGCAGTCTGGTCTGTTTTACCGGACTTAGCAAAAATGGCTGTGATGCCATAGTTAAAATCTTTCGCAGGATCTCCTGCATGGCCGAAATGAAAACGCCAGTCTTCATCCAGGCTGATCCTTTGCCTTTGCGCCGTTACTACCTGGCAGCTTACAATCATTAAAAACAGTAAAGTGAAAAATCTCATCATTGAATTGGAATTTGGAAGATAATTTTTTGAAAGCGGATCCGTTTACAGGAAAGCCTGCCGCTTGCTGAAAGGTATTCAATGCCATGGAAAGAAAAAAAGCTTGAAGGCAGGAGGGTATTCCTAATTTTACAACCCCTGTGCAACGTTCCTAACCATGACGGTGTCAGGAATAAAAAATACAATTATGAAGGGTTCTATCCTGTTTCTGATCCTGCTGCTGGCGGGTTTTTCTTCCTGTAAAAAAAATGAGGCGCCCGCGGTGGTGTGTAATATTAACCAGACAAAGGCATTGAATGTGGCCAAGGTTACCGTGAACAATGGTATCTGGGGTACTGTTTCTTCACAGGAGGGTAATTGCATGCCTGTCCAGGGCCCGAGTACAACCTGTACGGAATGCCCGGTTAAAAGAACGGTGAGGATCTATGAATACACCCAGGCTAACCAGGCTACTCCTGATGGAACCTCTCCTGTTTTTTTCACTGCTTTCAGTACCCCGCTTGTTGCTGAGGTGGAATCAGATGAAACAGGTTTTTATGAGACCAACCTGGCTCCTGGGCAATACACTATTGTTGTGGTTGAGAATGGAAAATTGTATGCACCTGGCCGCGATGCGCAGGGTGGACTGAATCCATTTAATCACCCGGGCAACCAGTCGACGATTAATTTCAAGATGACGTATAAGGCTGTTTTTTAGATCAGTTCAAAGTTGATAGTTCAAAGTTGATAGTTCAAAGTTCAAAGTCAGTGAACTAAAGACTGAAGTGACTTTCGAAATCATTGTTACTCACATCAACATCTTTATTTCATACACTACTTACCGCCCTTCCCGCTGCGTCAGCCGAAGCTTTAGCGAAGGCTGGCCTTCCCGGCTATCTTCTCAATAATAAAAGCAAGGCCGGGAAGGCGGGCTTTGTCCGCCGGAGCTTTAGCGAAGGCGGAAAGACGGTAAGTA
>JAEYUA010000024.1 GCA_023433755.1 Bacteroidota bacterium
CCTCAAATTCTTTGAGATCCCATTTGAACTAACAGTGGTATCCGCACACCGCACACCGGAAAGAATGTTCACCTATGCCACTTCTGCCGCGGATAGAGGCTTCAAGGTTATCATCGCGGGTGCAGGCGGGGCAGCTCACCTCCCGGGCATGGTGGCTTCCCTTACTACCCTGCCGGTGATAGGCGTGCCTGTGAAATCAAGCAATTCAATCGACGGGTGGGATTCAGTTCTTTCCATTCTCCAGATGCCTGCCGGGGTACCGGTTGCCACAGTTGCACTCAATGGGGCCAGGAATGCAGGTATTCTTGCTGCGGAAATCATTGGAGCATTTGATGAAAGTACTGGTCAGAAAATTGCTGCATACAAGAAACAACTGAACCATGAAGTACAGGAAAAGATCGGTAACCTGCGTGCTGCTGGCTGGCCTAATGATTTTGACCGCTAGCTGTCACTCTTTCAGCGAACCTTCAGTAAAACTGCTTCGACATAAAACACTTACGGATTTTCCTTCCGCTTCTGCTATCGAATATCATAATGGCCGCCTGTATGTGCTGGGCGATGATGCCGCCCACCTGCTGATACTGGATACCGCTTACCATTCGTTGGATACCATCAGGTTCCTCCCGGATACTGCTTACCGCATCACCAAGGACACCAAGCCTGATATAGAATCATCCGCGCTGATCGAGCATAACATGCAGACTTATCTTTATGCATTGGGTTCTTTCTCAGGAAAAGCCCGCACCGCTGTCTTTCATTTTCCGCTTGACAGTCCAAAAAATTTCCTCCGCATTGAAAGCGGTCAACTTGTGCAGAAACTGGCGGAACTTCCCGAGATCAATATTGAGGGAATGAGTTTTATCAATGGCCACTACCTGCTGGCCAACCGTGCCAATCACACGCACCGTACTAATCACCTGGTGCTGATTGATGATTTCAGGGAAAGCAGTTCCTCTGCCATCATCATTCCACTGCTGCTTGATAGCAGCACGGTAAAAGGACTTAGCGGAATTTTTTATTTGCCTAAAAAGGACCTTTTGCTTTTTACTGCATCCGAAGAAGCCACGGCTAATGCCATGGAGGACGGCGTCATAGCTGACAGTTATCTCGGCTGGATCCAAAATTTTTCAAAGAAGCTCGAACAAAAAACGATTACACCTGACAGGCTGGTGAACCTGTCAGCACTCGACGCTGTTTTCAAACAGCAAAAAATGGAATCTGTGTGTGTGGAAGAAGCGGGACCACAAAAAATGATCCTGCACCTGGTGGCCGATAATGATAATGGCCAAAGCAGTCTTTTCAAAATCAGCCTTGCTCTGTAAGCACTGTGAATTTTTGCTCGAAGCAAAGAGAATGATCATAGAGTTGTTGAATGATACCAGGGCCCCATTTGGCATACAGGCCGCTGATATTCTCCACTCTTTCCTGCAGGCCTTTGAGCGGGAATAATTGCAGTTTCAGATTTTGTAACTGTCTTTGCTGGTCACTGAATTTCCTTTTTTCAGCCCGCAACATTTTTTTCTCAAGTTCCTCAAGAGTTTTGATGGATCTTTTACGAAGGGCTGCCACATGCTGCACCAATGTAGGATCAATGGTGGCCGCCTGGCTGGATAGCGATTGAAACAACTCCTCGGCTTTCTCAAAATTCCCGTTTAGTGCAGTGTCATTGGCGGATTTTCTTTCCACGATCAGCTTCATGATACTGTTTTCATCCAGGAATAATTCTTCCTGTGAGAGTCCAAGTTTATTGATGAGCGCCTCCCATTTTTTTTCAATCACCAAAAAAGAATTCCTGAGTACCAGTACCGGGTAAGGAATTTTATAGTGATCAAAAAGATCTTTGAACTGAAGCCAGTAAGCCAATTCACCCCCGCCACCAATAAAAATGATATTGGGCAGAATGATTTCCTGGTAAAGTCCGCGAAGGATCACATTCGGACTAAATTTTTCAGGACTGGAATCGATCATTGCCAGCAATTCTTCTTCTGAAAATTTCAGTTCTGTATTGACAACATGATAATCCGCTCCTTTTTTTTCGATCCGTTCACGGGTATGTCCATCGAGGTAAAACAGGTTGATCTCCCGGGCATGTGCCTGTACCGGGTAATGCTTTTCAAGTTTTTTAGAAGTGCCAGCTACAAGGGAGGCGGGCTTGTGTTCAACCAGGTCATCCCGGAATATCGCGGCCATTTGTTTTTTCAGCACCGGATGGTCAGGGATCAGTACAACAAGTCCATATTGCCCAAACAATTCATTGAGGAGTTCAAGAGTAGCCTGTTGAATGGTTTTGCCCCTGGAATAACTGCGCCTGAGCATGTCCGTAAATTCCTTACCAAAAGGATCAACGGATACCTGTCCTTCCAGTTCTGTGATCAAGGCCTCCAGGCTTTCATCGGCCAGCATCCTACCCACTGCCCCACCCTGGTTTTTTTTCCACTCAATTTTTTTACCGTCAACATAAGTATGATTGAGCTCAGCGAAATCGGCATCTTCTGAGCCCATGTAGTAAACAGGTACAAAATCATAAGCTGGTAATTCCTTTCTTAAACAGTCGCACAGTTTTATGGCGTGAAGGATCTTGTAAATAAAATACAGCGGGCCGGTGAAGAGGTTGGGCTGATGTGCCGTAGTAATAGTAAAACAATCAGCGCTTTCCAGTTTTTCAATATTATCATTCACCGATTTTGTAACATCCAGGCCGGCATATTGCTGCTTAAGCACCGTTACAAGAATTTCGCGGTCTGTCCGGGTTTCTTTTCTATTCAAAACTGCTTTCTTCACTCCCTCCAGCCCGGGGTAAGCCAGGTAAAAATTCTTGAGAAGTTCAGATTCTTCCAAATAATCGATAACGATCCTGCTGAACGAATTTGTTTTTTGATAAGCGATCTGGCTGGCTGCGAACATGGGATAAAATTAAATCATTGACCGGTTTGAAAATGTTAACGATAAAGAATTGAAAGACCGCAGTAAAAAAAATCCCGCTTCATTCAGAAGCGGGATTTGAATATGAGTGATCGTCATTATTACAACTTCACAAAACGCACCACACCGGTCTTGCCTTTTTCAGTGCTTCCCACGATCTGGTAAGCGCCCGCTGCAAGATGACCCAGTACCAGTTGGATATCGTTCTGGCCAGCCAGCATTTGTTTGCTGAAGCTCATCACGATTCTACCGTTGGCATCAACCACGCTCCAGTTGATTGCCATGGTCCTTCTCACGTTTACACGCAATACAGACTGGTTGTTCACCACGTTTGGCATCATTACGATCCTGGTTACATCGGCATCCACATTAGCAGTAGCTGTCGGGAAGCTGATGGCACCGAAGTTTCCGATTACGGTTGGTCCAAACTGGGTGGTACTGATACCTACCTGGCGGTCGGCAGGAGTTCCGCTTGGTGTAACACCGGTAGCAGGACTCACCACATTCCAGGTTGTACCGTTATGTACTGCTGCTTCCATTACCAGGGTTGCTGATGCATTGGCATTCATATCGGCATCCACAAACTGGAACACGATATTAACGGGTGAAGACGGAGCTGTATTTGGTGTAACATTCCAGGTACGGTTGACGGCCCTGTTCGGGTTGTTGATTGCAGGGTTGATACCGGTTGCAACGCGAACAGTATAATTCCTGCCCTGGCCATTGCTGATGATAACAGGATTGTAGCTGGTGGCATTCGGACCCACAGGAACGGTTACCGCATCAGCATTGATATTATTGCTTACCACACCACCGGTACCATTGGTGATCACGTGACTGTTTGCAGATCCGGAAGCTGTACCATTGAGCACCAGGTTATTGGCGCCGAGGGTAATGTTTCCGCTGGTCAGCACAAGAGAATTGGCAACGGACATATTTCCAACGAGGGTAATACCACCTGTACCATTCATGATTACAGTACCGGCATCCATTGCACCGATGTTCTGGTTGGCTGCACCTTTGAAGGCTACAAAACCATTTGGTGCTGTGAAGGTGCCGCTGTTGCTGAAGTCCCCGAAGATATTCAGGAAGGCGCTGGCAGCTACCGTAACAGAGGTACCTGAATTGATGCTAAGATTACGAACGTTTGCGATACCATTTACAACAGGGGCAAACGGAGTACCTGCCGTAATCACCACATCACTTGTGGATGTTGGAACACCGCCACACCAGTTACCAGGTGTATTCCAGTCGTTGCTGATCACACCCAGCCATGCATTGTTGGCTGCAACGGTAAGTGTTACATCAGCAGAAGTAACGTTTCCGCAAAGACCGGTGATCACAACATTGTAAGTGCCGGCATCAGCAACAGTCACAGCATTCAGTACAAGGGTGCTGTTTGTAGCATTGGCAATGTTGGTCGTGCCTTTTCTCCACTGGTAAGTGAGGTTGGCACCTTCAGCATCCACAGAGAAAGTTACGTTAGCACCGGTACATACCGCCTGGCTTACAGGCTGGGAAAGAATACCGGTATTGGGACTAACAACTGCGGTAACTTCTGTACGTGGACTTTCACAACCTTCAGAAACATTGATGTTGAAGAAGGAATTGTAAGTATTGGTATTGGTTGCGGAAGTGGAAGTTGTAGCTGAACCTACGATGGAGAATCCACCATAAGCCGACACAAACGGATAAGTACATGTAAATGTTCCTATCCTGTTCACACCACCTGATGTATTGGTAAGCTGGTAGCTGCCCGAAGCAGGAACCGACCATCCCAGTGTGATTTGCTGTGGTACACCTACCTGCGCTGTGGTAAAGGTGAAGGAGGCCGTCTGCAGGTTAGTACCTGATAAAGCATTCCTCAGTGCCACGGTAAGTGAAGTTCCTGTTGGAACAACCCATGCGGAATTGATCACCACAGGTGCAGTTGTGTTGAAACGCAAAGGCCAGTCTGTAAGTGTGCTGCTTGTTATTGTACCGCAGGTTGTTGCCGTTGGAGCAACACCAACAGTTGAACTACCGCCACCCTGCTGTGCACCCACATAATAAGTGGTGGTTGCATTCAGTGAAGGGGTGGTGAAATTGGCTCCTGTAAATACTGGTGTTCCGCCGGTAGCTACTGTGTACCAGTTGAGATCAGCACCAGTTGATCCTGTTGCGGTGAGATCCACTGTACCAGGTCCGCATCTTGCAGCACCGTTAGCCGTTACCACTGTCGGATTGTTTACATTAACTGTGAGTGTTGGATTCAGACAGATATTGCCTGCCGCGTCCTTGATCTCCAGTTTGTAGAATGTGGAAGCAGTAAGGGTTGGTGTAGTATAAGTAACACCGGTAGCATTGGTAATGGTGCTATAAGTAGTACCATCCGGTGAACTGAACCATTGTACCGTGGCATCACCAAAACCTTCAAACGGTGTATAGCTAAGCGTTGTTGGTCCGCTTACACAAATTTCCTGTGGCAGTGCCGATACAGTAACGGCAGCAGGCAGTACTGTCAAATGCAGTGAATCAATATTCTGGCAATTGGTTCCGCTGTTGTCGGCAGTGGCGATATAAGTATAGGTACCGGCAGTGCCAATCTTGGCAAATACGATAGATGTGCTTCCACCAGTATATGGCACTGTAGCATTCGGATCAGCGAACAGGCCAGTGAGCGGAGCCCAGGTATAGCTGTCAAAGCTGGCAAGGCTACTGTTGACCTGCAGAGGTACTACTGCGTTGTTACATACCGTTGTAGTATTGGTGATATCGAATGCAGGAGCCGGGGTAATGGAAGCTGTAACTGCTGTCCGCGGACTTTCGCAACCAGAGCCTACCTGCCAGTTATAGAAATAATAATACGTATTGGTATTGGCGCTTCCTGCCAGCAATCCGGCTGTGATATTACCTACAGCTCCAATTGGTAATGGATAACTGAAGTTGGTTCCGACTGGATTATCACGAACAATATTGGCAGTATGAGATGCTGAGCGTAACTCAAAACCATTACCCTGTGGAACCAGGAAGTTCAGCGTGAGTGTGAATGGTGTAGCACCTCCACCGAATGTTGTACCTGTACCAGCCGGTATTGCAAATGGTCCGGCTGTTTGTACCACGGTTCCTGCACTGTTCACCAGTTCAACAGTAATATTACCAGCAGCACCTGTTGGATATACATCTACCGAGGTGAGGGTAAAAGGCTGAATGGCATCGAATACCAGGCCATAGTCATTTCCATTGAAACCAGTTGATGTTGCAAAAGGATTGGTACGTCCAGCCATTAGCACACCACCGCCTTCAGATGCAGCTACATAATAAGTAGTTGTATTGCTGATGACAGGTGTAATGAAACTGCTTCCCGTACCTATTGGAGCACCGCCTGTAGCATTCTCATACCAGTTCAGGGTTGCTCCGGCTGATGCAGTTGCACCAAGAGTTACCGTACCAGGACCGCAACGTGAACCTGCGGCAGTAGTCAGCAATTGCGGGTTACCAAGTATTACTGTTGTTGTGTTGGTAGTATCAGAATTAGCTCCGCAAACCACGTAGGCCCTGTAATGACTGGTGGCAGTAATGGCCGCTGCGGGAGTATAGAAAGTATCTGCTGTACCTACATTGGTCCAGGAACCTGGATCACCTGTTGGTGAAACCTGCCACTGGATGGTACCTCCGCTGCTTCCTGTTGTACGGATGGTTGGAATTCCACCTGTAACACAATATGAAGATGGGCTGGCAGAAGTGGTACCGGCTTCAAGCGGTTCACCCACCAATGCTACTGCAGGCATGGCATCGTTCAGGTCATTCGCATCACCAGTAACTGTTGTAGAAGCAGTGAAAGTATAAGTGCCCGGTGCTGACATATTGTAAGTAGTGCTAATGACTACATTCAAGGTTGCATCGGGTGCCAGGGTTCCGGTATTGACAACAACCGGAACAAAAGTAGTGGCGTTAGGTCCTGTTACAGCTACATTAACTGTTACCGGCGTAGAAACAAAATTATGGGTATTGGCACTGTAGTTCCTGATCTGAACTGTTACTGTTTCTGTTGCACTGTAACAGCCTTCCTGGGTAGGAGTAATCAGGGTCACCGCTCCAACATCAGTTCCCACTGCAGCCACAACCTCGTAGGCACCAGGTGTGGGTGCGCCAGCACTTCTGGTAGTTCCAATAATATCAACTGTAACGCCAACCGGTGCGCCAATAGAGGAAATCGCAGAGTTGTTTGGATAGAAATTGGCGGTGGATGCATCTGCAAACACAGGATCTACACTCAAACTCTGCTGATCATATGCGCCACTGTTGGCGGTTTGCCAATCGGCCAGTGTTGCGTAATCAGTAGTACCATACCCGCCCACGAAACCAGGTGTGGCATTTACATACAGCACATTATTATTTGAAATGATGGTTGAAGCCGTTGTATTAAAATGAATGGCCATTTTTTCTCCTGATCCGCCCCTGGTTACATATACCAGATTATTCCGGAACTGGATATTACTTGCAGAAGTGGTCTGGTAAATACCCTTAGTAACATCATTGGAAGTGGTGCCCGGGTCATCCAGTACAATAGTATTATGATAATAGTAATGACCGTTTGCACCCGTATTATAAAGACCATATTGAATACCTGATTCGCTATTGAAATTATAGATCAGGTTATTGAACACCCTGTTCTCTGATCCGGCAGGTGCATCACCAGAAGCATACACGCCATAAGCTGTACCCGTCTGGGTACCGGCGATATTGTGCGTGTCGTGAATCCGGTTATTGCTTACAATAGCATTCTTGTTTCCCGTTCCCAGTTCAACACCTGTAAAAGTTCCTACCGTTCCGCGGTTAGCCCTGCTGATATTATTTTCGGTTATGAACACTCCATCAGTTTCGGTAACCTCAACACCTGTTGCATAAAAATTACTGATGGTATTATTGCGGATCACATTATTGACCGCATCAAGGGCACCTGTTGCACCATTGATAATAATACCCTGGTAAGCACCAAGAATGGTATTGTTGGAAATAATATTGTTGCTGGCGCTTCCATCGGTCAGCACACTGGTTGTGGATCCGGAAGCTACGATACCGGCACTGTTGCTTTGTGTTGTGCTGGTAACATTTGTAATATCAATGGTACAACTGTCGATAAGGTTATTATCCGCACCATTGGTAAGATGGATTCCCCATCCAAAATTGAAACCCGAAAGAGCGAAAATATTGAGTTTCCTGAGTGTTATAAAGTCAGCACCATCAAGTCTCACCAAATGCCTGTCAGTTGTGGTGGGTGCTTCTTCGATGGACGCACCGTTTCCATTAAATATAATATTGTTAGTGGCGCTGGCATTAGGTATCTGCGGAATGGTAACCTGCTCATTATAAGTTCCAGGTGCCACATTAAAAATTACCTGCCCGGCAATACCACATTTGATGGCATCAACGGCAGCGCCAAAAGTCTGGAAATTCGATCCGCCTGTAGGTTGTGCAAAGTTGATGGTATAAGTTCCTGCAGGGAATAAAGCAGGTACTGTAATGGTGTGCGGAGGCGTTACGGCAACATCAGCGCCGCAGCTAACAGATACCGCGTAAGTGGTAGAGGCAGTTAATGCAGGTGTGGTATATGAATTGGTAGTGGCTCCTGCAATGGGCGCAAAAGGTCCGCCTCCCGTTGAGGACAGCCATTGGAAACTCAGGCCGGTAGCATTGGAATAATTTTGAAGATTCAATGTAACTGACTGACCGCTACACACTGTGGTAACCCCGGCAATATTTCCAGGATTGGGCATACCCGCGCATGGCAGCGGTGGAGCAAACTGGTATCCATTACCATTGCCAGGCCATGCGGATGACTGTGTGGTGGAAGTGGTTGATCCGTCCAGCGCATTAATAAAATGATTGGGCCCTCCAACAGCATCTTCGATACCGATAGCCGCCACATTTGTAATAGCACCGGCTGTTGGGCCATATAATAATTCAATCCTTCCGGGGTCAATTGAAGCAGGCCCGTACAGTTTGATCATGAAATTGATGGTATTGGCACTGCCGTCACCAAAGCCGGAACCATTGGCATTCCTCCATTCAAATGCATACACATCGGTTCCTACTAACCCATGAACCATAGCACCTCCTCCCGATGGGAAATTGGCGCCCATATCTTTAAACCAGGCGGCAATTGTATTATTTGGAGCCGTGGTAGTAAATAAATTTCCCGGGGCGCGGCTCTGTGCCGCGGTCACTGTGCTCTGTGCCCCCAGTCCTATCCATCCATTGGTAACAAAAGTTACCTGGGTGAAAGGGTTACCACCATAAGTAAATGTAAAGGGAAGTGTAACCAGAACCGCTCCATCATCTTGGTTACCAGTCATATACCCCGCTGTTAACTGGGCTGCAGTATTGATTACTGTGCCGCCTGTTATCTGGGTGTAGGTCTGCCCGGACAATTCTGTCCGTCCATAAGAAATTACCGATTGGGCCTTGGTTTGTAGTATAAATAGTAAAGCAAAAAAAGAAAAGTAAAACTTTCTCATAAGCACACTGTGTTAAGTTGGTGATATTGATGTTTGGAAAACGGTCCTGAAAAGTAAGGCTTTTTTCAAACCTGACCTGAAAGCTTGTTAAAAAATCTAAAAAATGATGCTGCAGCGGCCGCTGTTACTATGATATTTCGGGGAAAGTTTTTATATGTCACGGTAGCTGTTGGCTGTTGGCCATTGGCCTATGGCTTAGAGCCCGGGGTGTTTATTGTTGTATTGATGATGATAGGTTCGTGTGAAGGAATATCGTTTATGGTGCGCAATAATTGCAATGGATTTCTGTTTTGCAATTCGGCTGGCAGTAATTCATCCTTCCAGTTTTGAAAACACAGTGGCCTTGAAAATCTTTTAATGCCATCGGCACCCACCGCTGTAAAGCGACTGTCGGTTGTTGCCGGGAACGGACCTCCATGATGCATGGCACTGCTAACTGTTACACCCGTAGGAACTCCATTATAAATAAAACGGCCGCATTTACACTGGAGGATATTTGTAAGTTCCTGGTCCATTTCACCTGGTTCTGCAAAAACACTTGCTGTAAGCTGGCCTTCCAATGATGCAGCCACCCTTCGCATTTCAATAATTGATGAACAACTGACCAGCAGCGAAAAAGGCCCGAAGATTTCCTGGTGGAGGATTGGATTTTCCAGGTAATCCTTTGCAGAGACAGTGGCCAGTACAGGTCTTACTGTTCCATTATCTATTCTATTTAAATCACTATTACCCTGGATTACACTTACTCCATTCTGACTAATGGCTCTACCCTTCCTCTCGTTGAAACTTGTTTCTATTCCTTCATGCAACATTTTTTGTGAAGGCACTTCCTCAAGCTGAATCACCAGGTTTTGCTTCAGTTTTTCCAGTTCTTCCCCTTCCAAAGCAACCAGTATCCCGGGCTGGGTACAGAACTGACCTGCGCTCTGAGAAATGGAAGCTGCAAGGATATCAGCCAGTTCTTCCTGCGCCAACCTTATTTTTCCGGGCATGATGAATACCGGGTTCACGCTGCCCATCTCTGCAAACACAGGTATGGGCTGGGTCCGTTGGGAAGCAAGATTATATAATGCCATTCCTCCTTCAAATGAACCGGTAAAACCAACTGCGCTTGTTAGCGGATGCAGAACCAGTGCTTGGGCAGTTTCAAAAGACTCAGCATGTATATGTATAAAAAGATCCCGGGGTAAGTCACAGGTTTCAATAGCTTTTTCAATGGCCGATGCCACCAGTTGCGAGGTCTGTGCATGGGCGGGATGGGCTTTCACTACCACCGCGCATCCTGCTGCCAAAGCACAGGCAGTATCACCTCCTGCGGTTGAATAGGCAAATGGAAAATTAGAGGCGCCGAATACCACCACAGGTCCGAGAGGTACTCTCATTTTACGGATATCAGGCTGGCTGTTGCCCTGCTGAGGTAATTCAATCCTGATCTCAAGAGCGTTTCCATCGGCACATGCCTGTCCATAAGATTGCAACTGGAATTGTGTTCTTTTCAATTCAACCTTAAGTCTCGACGGATCCAGGTTTGTTTCCGAATGCGCTGCAACTACCAGCTCATCCGTCATTGAACCAAGCGAATCACTGATCGCCTTTAAAAATTCAGCTCTTCGCCTCGGGCCAACACCTTTATATATATTGAAGGCTTCCAGGGATCTTTGCATAATACCCGGAACAGAACCGGGATCAGTATAATGTATATGATTCATTGATCTTATTTAGCAGGCACCTTTCCCTTAAATCCTTTCAGCCTGTATACAAAGAAACGGTGAGCCGGCCTGCCATTACGGTTCACATCAATCACCCGGCTCAGCTCTATTTGTTTATAGTGTTCGTAAGGTATCCTGTAACGGTCAGTTGAGGGTACTACACAATAGGCCTGCTCCATATTCACATTCCTGCTACGGGAAGCATTCAGCCATAAATAATGCCCGGTCTTTTTTGTTCCAAGGCCGATCATTACCATATCAACAGGACGGCAGAAATAATATTCCACGTGAGCACCCCACCAGTGGGAGGTGACCATTGGAGCTCCTTCCGGCATCAATCCTTCGCTGATATCTTTCTCACGGATCACGGAAAACTGGTGTCCCGCATCTTCCCATCCAAACATATCGGCGGTAATATCTCCCTTGCCAAGGTTTTCGGTATCTCTACTGAAAGTACCCGGGTAATACTGAAGCACGATAGCCCAGCCGGTATAGACCAGTAAAAAAACAGCGAGGGAAATACGAAGTAAGGACGGAAAAAATGATTGCTTTTTTTCTGCCAGGTAAATGGCGGCCATTGGGGTTAGTGTAACAAATGCCGGTCCGCTCCAGTGAGGCAGGGTAGTATCCCGGAAAAACGAAACGACCAGGAGCGAAAAGGCCAGCATGCCACCAGTGATTCCAAAAATTGAAAGAATACCGCGGTGTTTTTTAGGAATAGATTTCCATCCCAGCGCGGCCATAATCACCAATACAAAGTTTATGGGATTGTTGAAGCCAACCTGGCTGGCAAACTGTTTGACAAAACTCCACCAGTTCAGTTTCCAGACATCCACATCTACCCTTTCACTATGGTAGTTCCATGTTACAAAATCGTATTGGTAGTTCCAGATAAAAATGGGACTGATAATGATAGCTGTTAACAGCACTGACAAATAAAACTGTGGCCTGGCCAGCCAGGCTCTTTTATTAAATAAGATGAACAACCCGAAGCCGATCCACAAAAATCCCGCATGCACTTTGCACATGATACTCAGTCCCGCCCCTATCCCAAAAAGTATCCAGTGAAGATATTTGCGGTCATCATCAATAATCTTCGCCAGCATCCAGAGACTGAAAGTCCAAACAACCATTTGCGGAGAATCAGGCAGGATGTAGATACCTGCTGTAACCGATGCATAGAATGAAGCATTGTAAAGGATCACCGCATACCAGCCTGCTTTTTCCGAATGTATAAGCGCAACTGTTTTGAATATAAACCAGGATGAAACCGATGCGCCCACAACACTACCAAGTCTTATAAATCCTTCATAATCGTCGAGCAGCAGGTTGGCCGTGAATAGGCGGATCCAGATGGCCACACCCGGCGGATGATCAAAATAATTCCATTGGAGCTGCTGGCTGTAGAGCCAGTAATAGGTTTCATCATTACCGAGTTCCATTACAAAGGCCAGCAGCACCCTGTATGCGCTCAGCAGAGCTATCAGTAAAAGCACGGGCTTTGTATAGTTGTCCGACCGGTATTGCATGTTTGTACAGCCAGGTGTTAATGTCCCGGCGAAAATAACCCTCCTTGCCGTTCATGTAATACTTATGTACAAAGGCAATAATATTTGAGGCGCCACGAAACTTGTCGTAATTTAATTATCCAAAACCACTTACCATGAAACAGAAAATTTTACTCTGCTTTTTATCTTGCTCACTGGCCGCCACGGTCATTGCCCAGAAGAAAAATACAGCCTATGCCATCACAGGTCCGCAAAAAGGACAGAATAGCTGGTCGGAAGTGCGCCTCATTGATCTCACATCAGGCAACGAGGTGGAAAGTATTTACAAAAAAGCACAGACCCTGGAATTGTTGAATGCCCGTACGGGAAAGCCCATAGTAAAAAAAGAGAGTGAACCACAGGTACTAAGAACCATGTATGTAACTTCAGCAACTCCTCCAGGAAACGATGCCAATGCCAATGTGGTAAAAGAAAGACGCACGATCCAGGTAAGAAGTAAAAGTGTTTCGCATGACGAACCCTTTGCTACCCATTCAGCAGCCTGCGCTTATGATAAAAAACACGACAGGCTGTATTATACCCCGATGGGCATTAACCAGCTCCGTTATATTGATTTGAAATCAAAAACACCAAAGATCTACTATTTCGAAAATGAAAATTTTGGTGCACTGAATGGATCGCGTGATATACCCAACCAGGTTACAAGAATGGTGATTGGCAGTGACGGTAATGGCTATGCGCTGAGCAATAATGCCAATCACCTGATCAGATTCACTACAAATAAAAAAGCGGTGGTCACCGATTTGGGGGCCATAACAGATGATCCTTCTAATGGTAATTATTCCATCCGCAGCCAGTCAGCCTATGGTGGTGATATGGTAGCGCATAAGAATGGCGATCTCTATTTGATCACTGCCAGCCGCAGGGTTTTCCATATCAGTGTAAAGAATCAAACAGCAAAATATTTAGGTGAGATCCGGGGATTGCCGAAAGGATTTACTACCAATGGAGCCATGGTGGATGAAGACATGAGTGTGATTGTATGCAGTTCCAACTCCACTGCAGGTTATTATAAATTCGACATCAATAACCTCCAGGCTGAAAAGATCTCTTCAGGAGAAACTGTGTTTAATGCTTCCGACCTGGCCAATGGTAATTTGCTGACAGGGAAAAAAAGAAAGAAAGAGGAACCCAAAGAAAATATCCTGCCCGCACAGCCACAACCAGATGCTGTAGCAGAGAACCGCCAAAAACCAACTATTGACCAGTTAACTGCACGCAATGCCATCACTGTATATCCCAACCCGGTGACAACAGGTGTTGTAAGGTTGGTTTTCCGCGACCTGCCTGAAGGAAGGTATAAACTCCAGTTCATGGATATTAGCGGTAAGGTGCTGAATCAACAGGAGATCACGGTGAACAATAAACTGCAGGTCCAGGAAATCAAACTGTCCGCCATCATCACGGCTGGGAACTATCTCATCCAGGTGCGTGACCAGAACAACAGTCTGGTGAGCGCGGAGAAATTGGTGGTGCAGCAGTGAGCTGCTAGCTTCTAGCGGCGAGCTGCTAGCTTCTAGCTTCTAGCTGTGAGCTCTTTACTAACAAAGGAAGACTTTCATTCGAGTGCATGGAAGTCTTCCTTTTTTTTGGGATATTCTAACCTCATTCTAATTTAAACAAATTCAAGGAAATGATTATTTATAGAGCATTTGTTATCATGATGCAATAATCACACTCTGCTGTATGTTGGTTGGAAAACGGTTGCGATGCCGGTAATTTGTTAAAAAGAATTTAATTAAATGGCTTATTTTTAAAACCTGCGAAAGCGGAGATCCCCATCCTTTATTGAAAATCCCAATTAGCTGTCTGTCAGTAATATAACAGGAGCCTGTCCAAACCTTCCGATATCCTATTGAAAGTATCCAACGGTCCATTACTGTTATGAACCATTTGCTTGTGGAATCAGGGACCAAAAGAAACAAACGAAAACCGCACAATGATAAAACGGAGCTTCCTCGGTACACTATGCCTGTTAATAGTGATGTCCGCCCTTACCCAAAACCTCTCAAACAAAGGCAAAGAATTCTGGGTCGGCTATGGCCACCACCAGTTTTTTGAAGACGGGGGTTCGCAGTACAATATTCAAAACCTCGTGATCTATCTAAGTGCCGAACAACCGGCAACCGTCACGGTTTCGCTCAATGGCACCAGTTACAGCGCCACCTACTCCATTCCTGCCAATACTGTTATTTCAACACCCGCATTTCCCAAAGCAGGTAGCCTGGATGCCCGTTTATGGAATTCCTCTACCAGTGAAGGCCTTTTCAATAAAGGTATCCGCATTGTGAGTGATGTGCCGATTGTTGCCTACTCTCATATTTATGGATCTGCCTCCTCAGGTGCTACCATGCTGATGCCTGTTGATTCCTGGGGTTACTCTTATATTTCTGTAAACAGCGAACAGAGTTACGCTACCAACTGCTTTTCCTGGATGTATGTTGTGGCCAAGGAAAACAATACCAAGGTCACCATTACACCTTCGGTTCCTACAAGGGGAGGCAAACCTGCTGGTGTTCCATTCGATGTGATTTTGAACCGCGGCCAGATCTACCAGGTGCTTGGTGCGTTGCAAAGCGGCAGTGATGGTTACCAGATGACCGGAACAACGGTTAAATCAGTTCCCAATTCAAATGGTGAATGTCACGCCATAGCCGTGTTTTCCGGAAGCAGCCGTACATCCAATCCTGCGAATTGTGGAGAAGGCGGAGGAGATAACGATATGCAGCAACTATTCCCGGTACAGGCCTGGGGTAAAAGATATCTCACTGCTCCTACCTCTCGTTCTTCCAATGCCGCACAATTCCAGATCAACTCCTATAAGGTCGTTGTGAAAGACCCCAATACCGTTGTTACACGAAATGGTGTACAGCTTACCGGCATTATCAATAATACCTATTACCGTTTTGAAAGTAATACCGCTGATTACATTGAAGCTGACCAGCCCATCATGGTAGCACAGTTCATGACGGGTGGAAACTGTATGGGAGGAAGCGGTAACGTTGGGGATCCGGAAATGATCTATATCAGTCCTATAGAACAGGGCATCAAAAGGATTGGCTTTTACCGCAACAGCCTGCAGAACATTACCACCAACTATCTAACCCTGATCATTCCGGATGCAGGAGTTTCCTCACTTACTATTGACGGGGAAGGATCATCGGGTTTCAGTCATACCTATCCCCACACCAATCTTCCCGGCTATACCGTGGTTGTAAAAAGATGGCCGGTAGCCCAAAGCCAGTGTATTGTACAAAGTGATTCAGCTTTTACTGCGATCACCTATGGATTGGGCTCAGTGGAGAGTTATGGTTATAATGCCGGTACACTGATCAATAACCTGAATGTGATCGGAAATGTTCACAACACACTTGATACCACTACCACCTCACACCAGTATACCTGCCGTAATACACCGTTCGCTTTTTCACTTTATGTGGCTTATAAGCCGGCCAATATGCTCTGGAAACTCAGCGAGGTGCCCAACCTGAGTCCAAATGCCGATTTGAATATGAGCAATCCCACCCCCGTGGATTCCATGATCCAAAACGGCACCTGGTATTACAAATATGAATTACCTGGTACTTATGAGTTCAGTGATACAGGCATCTATAATATACCGGTACGCAATACACACGCAAGCATAGAAAATTGTAATAACACTGAAGAAGTGGAGTTTACCGTTGAAGTAAAAATGAATCCAAAAGCAGCGTTTACCATCCTGCATTCAGGCTGTATTGCCGACAGTGTACGGTTTAACTCTCCAGCAAATACAGGTAATGGATATACTGTAGGAAGCTGGTTATGGACCTTTCCAGACGGCAGCACTTCTGATGTGTCAAACCCGGTGAAGCTATTTACCGGAACAGGATCCCAGGATATTCAATTGAATTTAATTACCACGGAAGGCTGCGTGGGTGATACCATACAAACCATTGATATTTTCGCCCGGCCGGTTGCTTCCTTCGACGCAACACCGGCGGGACTTTGCGAAGGCAGCCCCGTGAACTTCACCAGCACCTCAGCCTATAATGGCCCTGCACCCATTAATGAATGGTATTATGATTACGGCAATAGCAGCAATGCCACGCTGGCTAACGGTGATGCCCATTCTGTAACCTACCCTGGTTATGGCGCTTTCACGGTGAAACATGTGGTAAAACTGAGCAACACCTGCGTAAGTGATACGCTCACAAAAATTGTGAATGTTTACGCCAAACCTTCCATCAGCATCAGCTACCCGGCTGGATGCCTGCCTTCAGATGGCAATGTTCAGTTTACCAATAACACCTCCGTTCCGGATGGCCAGGCATTGACGCACTCATGGACTTTTGGAGATAATAATGCCAACGGTTCCAATCCCAATACGTCAGCAGCCCTGAGTCCTTCACATCTTTATACTGTTGGCAGTTATACCATCAGCTACTCGGTAAGTACGGCTAATGGGTGCACGGCTGATACAAGCTTTACCACCAGCTTCAATATCAAACCAATGCTTTCTTATGCTGCTTCACAACCTGCCATTTGTGAAAGCATCACAACACCTGTTTCTGTTGCTACCGGCACTGTAACCAACAGCGTTCCGGGCACAGGGCATTATAGTGGTCCGGGTACGGACAACGCAGGTAATTTCAATCCATCTGTTGCTGGCGCTGGTACTCATACCATCTGGTATGTATTTGCTTCTGATGGTGGATGCACTGATTCACTGCCCACCACCATTACTGTTCATCCGAAACCTGTTGCAGCATTCACCGTGGATGCAGATATCTGTATGAATGAAACAGCGCAGTTCGTGAATAATTCAACCATCACCTCCGGAAGTATCACGGGCTGGAACTGGAATTTTGGAGATGGCAACCTGGCCAGTTATACCAATGGAAATAATTTTTCACGTAGCTATACCACGTATAATAATTACACAGTGAAACTGGTTACCGTTAGTGCGCTGGGATGCGTGAGTGATACGGTGTCACAGGTAATTGGCGTTCATCCTTTACCGGTTACCGATTTCACACTGCCTGCATCCATCTGTATGCCTAATGGATCGGGAAGTTTCACCAATAACACAACAATCCCCGGTAATGGAAATCTCAGCTACGAATGGAATTTTGGCGACGGCAATTATTCCGCGGAAAATAACCCGCTGCACACTTATATGGTAACAGGTCCGCATAACGTTAGTCTTACCGCTACTTCGGCTTTTGGTTGCAGCAATGAAAAGACCAAATTGCTGGATGCTTTCTTCGATAAGCCAGTGGCTGATTTTTCTGTAAGGCCAGACACTTTATGCCAGGGTTCAGATAATGTATTTACTGACCTGAGCACCGCGCCAAATAGCACGGTTCAAAGCTGGACCTGGAATTTTGGAGATGGTAACAGTTCCACGCTTCAAAACCCGGTGAACAGGTATACCACTCCGGGCAATTACCTGGTGAGCCTGACCGTAAAAAATGCGGCAGGATGTACTTCAGATGTCTTCACCAAGAATGTGATCGTTTATTTACAACCCGTGATCGATGCGGGTCCGTCATTCATTGTACCGCAGGGTACCGTGGTAACTTTCAACCCCAAAGTGAATGATTCTTCTGTGCTCACGTTTGACTGGTCGCCTTTGGGTAATACCATGATCAACCCGACACAGTTAAGACCTTCCATCACGGCTATGAACAACCAGGTGTACACGCTTACAGCAACCGGTCCGGGTAACTGTACAGCCACTGATACCATGAGCGTGAAGATCCTGAAACCGGTGAATGTGCCTAACTCCTTCTCGCCGAATGGTGATGGCATCAACGATACCTGGCAGATCCCCAACCTGGGTGATTATCCAGGATGTACGGTTGAAGTATTCAACCGCTATGGCATGATGGTTTACAAATCTGCCGGTTATGGTACACCATGGAACGGTCATTTCAAAGGCAGCGCCCTGCCATTCGGAACTTATTATTATGTGATCACTTTAAAAAATGGTTTCCCTCCTGTAACGGGATCAGTAACCATTGTCAGATAACACCAGCCCAGTCATGAGAACAACTTTAGTAATTATTACGCTCTTCATCCTATCCCTGCGTGCTTCGGCCCAGCAGTTGCCGCATTATACACAGTACGTGATGAACCAGTATATCATCAATCCTGCCATCACGGGAATTGAAAATTATACCGATATCAAACTGAGTCACCGCCACCAGTGGACCGGGATTGAAGACGCGCCGGTCACCTCTTATTTTACCATTCACAAACCGATCGGTAAAACAGATTACAGGAGTACGGCCACTTCTTTTGAAATGGAAGGTGAAAACCCGAGGGGTAAGGGTTACTGGGCGGATTATGAAGCAGCCAAACCACACCATGGAATTGGACTGCAGGTGATCAATGACCAGACGGGTCCCATTACCAATTTCTCTGCTTATGCCACCTATGCCTATCATATTGGTATCAGTTCCCGTACCAGCCTGGCTGCGGGATTTGGAGCAGGATTCAACCGTCTTGGTTTGAATGCATCCAAACTGGATATCACCGCAACGATTGACCCGGCAGTTTATTCAACGGGCATCGTTAATAAAGTGAATCCTGACCTGATCGCAGGCATCTATCTTTACTCTGCTGATTATTTTGTAGGCATTTCAGCCAAGCAGATCATTCCTCAAAGAATTGATTTTTCTAATAATGCCGTAAAGGTAGATGACAGCAGGCTGGTACCACATCTTTTCGCTACGGCAGGTTTCCGATTCCTGGCAGGAGAAAACTTTAACGTGATCCCATCGGTGATGGTAAAATATATCAATCATACACCTACGCAGTTCGATTTCAATACCAAGGTTCAGTACCGGAATATTGCATGGGCAGGTTTAGGTTACAGGTACAAGGAAGGTTATAATGGCCTGGCAGGAATGAACATTTCCAACAAGGTGAATCTTACTTATTCTTACGACTATACTACTTCACGATTGAACAATTATACGAGGGGTAGCCACGAAGTGGTGATTGGGTTTATGCTGGGCAATGCTTATGAGTCCTGCCCGACGAACGTCTGGTGAGGGTTTTACCGCAGAGAAATGGAGATAAGGAGATGGCGCAGAGGATTATAGCGATATCTTTCGAATTTTGATTCTGAATTTTACAGACGAAATCATCTTTAAGGTTTGATAGAAGGACAAACAATCAACCCAAAAATTACCCCGGTCTTGAATCAATCTTTTCCAAACTGCTGATCTCCAGTTTTTGAAATACTTTTTCCAATTCCTTATTCTGGTAAACCTGTGCCCATAAAACATAACGGTAAAATTCTTTGGTTCCGGGGCTATGTCCACTGATCATGCGTACTAGTTGTTCGGGCATGCCCAGGCAGAGCATCATAGTGATAGCTGTACGGCGCATTGTATGGGTTGTAGCAACATCACA
>JAEYUA010000100.1 GCA_023433755.1 Bacteroidota bacterium
GGTTTGATCAATGCTGTGGGCAGTCCGTCAACGAACCTGGTATCGGTACCCAGCGCCGCGAAAATATATTTGATCCCATTGATCACCACATCAAAGGTTCCGCTGGTACGGAGCATACTGATGGCAACCAGCATCCCGACGAGATAAGGAATGATGCGCACAGCCGTTTCAAAACCACCCTTGGCTCCTTCGATGAAGGCATCAAACACATCGATCTTCTTATACACCGCACCGAGGATGATGAGGAACAGGATCAATAGTAAAATACCGTTACCCATGATACCCGAAACTACCTGTACTCTTTCTGTAGGTAAGGAAGTAAGGTATAGAACGATGAGTGTAACCAGCGCGGAAACTCCACCCACCCAGGCCAGGATCACCGGCTGGAATACATTGATCTTTTGTTTGAAGGATACAATGAACATGGCTGCCATGGTAGCCACGAAAGTGGCGATCATGCAGGGAATAAAAATATCGGTGGGATTACCTGCTTTCAACGCCGCTCTTGCCGCGATAATGCTTACAGGTATTAGGGTGAGGCCGGATGCATGCAGGCAGAGGAACATGAGCTGGGCATTGGTGGCCGTTTCCTTCTGCGGATTTAGTTGCTGCAGGCTTTCCATGGCTTTCAACCCAAATGGTGTGGCCGCGTTATCAAGACCCAGCAGGTTGGCTGAAAAATTCATCATCATATGTCCATGCGCCGGGTGTCCATTCGGCACTCCGGGAAATAAGCGGCTGAAGAAAGGCCCGATGATCTTTGAAAGGAAACGGATGCCCCCTGCCCTTTCCGCGATGGCCATAAAACCCATGAAGAGCGCCATGATCCCAATCAACCCGATACAGATGTTCACGGCCGACTTACAGGTTTCAATGATCCCATCCACCGGTTTCATGCCAATGGTCCTGACATAACTAAAACTGTAAACGCTGGCATCGGGAATGATTTTCCTGAGTGCTTTCACAGAATCGGAACCCGGATCATCCGTAATGATATAACGGGCGTCCGTAATATTCTCCTTGTGTACGAAACCATAAGGCCTAACATCATTGATAAATCCGGCTTTGGCCTGGGCCGAGGTATCCCCCTCACTCCCCACCATAACAAAGGGAAAGCTGTCATCCGCTTTACCTACCACCATCCGGTTGAAAATAACCTCGTTGCCCAATACCAGCCAGTGATACCCGGCTACCAGTCCTGCAATAATGATAAATGCCGACCAAATCCTGCTTAAAGCCATATGTTCATTTCAAAGTTCAAAGTCGTGAATCGTGAGTCGTGAATCGTGAGTCGCAGTCGTCTGTCAGACTACTGACTTCCGACTACCGACTACTGACTGCCGACTAAGTTAAACGTTTCCTTCAGAATTGACCAGCACCTTATCCTTATCTTTGCGGCCCTAAAACCCTAGCAGCTAGAAGCTAGCAACTAGAAACTTAAATTATTCACTATGGCTCTTCAGGCAGGTATCGTGGGATTGCCCAATGTAGGAAAATCAACTTTGTTCAATGCGGTCAGCAACAGTGCCAAGGCACAGGCCAGCAACTACCGTTTCTGCACCATTGATCCGAATGTTGGATTGGTGGATGTACCGGATCCACGTTTAAACAAACTGGCGGAACTGGTAAATCCAAACCGTATTGTGCCTACCCAGATCGAGATCGTTGATATCGCCGGGTTGGTTCGTGGTGCCAGCAAGGGTGAAGGACTCGGGAACAAATTTCTTGGTAACATTCGTGAAGTGGATGCCATCATCCACGTGATCCGCTGTTTTGAAGATGAGAATATCCTGCGCGACGAGGGTGACATCAACCCTGTAAGTGATAAAGAGATCATCGATACCGAACTCCAGTTGAAAGACCTGGAGAGCGTTGAAAAGAAATTGAGCCGAACGGAAAAACTGGCAAAGACGGATCCCAAGGCCCGGGTAGAAATGGAAATCCTGCAGCGCTGTAAAAAGCAACTGGAAGAAGGAAAGAGCGTGCGTGCACTTGGTCTTGGTAAAGAAGAACTCGGAGCGATCGCGGATCTTTTCCTGCTTACCATGAAACCTGTTTTATATGTTGCCAATGTGGATGAAGCGTCCATGCATACCGGCAATAAATATTCTGAACAATTGATCAACGCGGTGAAAGATGAGAATGCGCAAGTGATCGTCATGAATAATAATATTGAAGCGCAGATTTCCGAACTGGAAAGTGATGACGATAAACAATTGTTCATGGATGAATACGGAATGAAAGAACCGGCGCTGGACCGCCTGATCCATTCTGCTTATAAGCTCCTGAACCTGCAGACCTATTTCACTGCTGGTGTGCAGGAAGTAAGAGCCTGGACCATCCAGGAAGGATGGAAGGCACCCCAGGCTGCCAGCGTAATCCATACTGATTTTGAAAAAGGATTTATCAAGGCCGAAGTCATCAGCTATGATGATTTTGTAAAATACGGCTCCGAATCCGCCGCACGTGACTCAGGCAGGCTGAGAATAGAAGGCAAGGAATACGTGGTGAAGGATGGGGATGTGATGCATTTTAGGTTCAACGTATAAAAGCTGCTAGCTTCTGGCTGCAAGCTGCAAGACCTTGTGCGGAAATTTTTCATTTATTCATGCCCCTTACAAATGCCTTAATAATTCATTCTTCACTTAATAAATTTTATTATGTATGCGGCTGTGAGTCTTGCAGCTTGAAGCTTGCCGCTTGCAGCTCAAAACAACGCTCTCACCGCCGCTCTCCCCACATGTATCGTTCTCGACTCGCCGGGTTTGCGGCCTTCGTACTGGATATTCAATTCCACATTGCCAAATATGCGTTTGGTGAAATCAAGGTTCCATAAAAAATTCCTTCCGGGTAACAGCCCGTCAAGAATGATATAACTCACCGTGGTGTTGGTGGGATAATCGTATTTGATTTTGTTGAATGTAAATTTCGCATTGATGGTACTGTTCTGCAGCACATTGTACTTGGATTCCAGGTTAAGTGCATTGGAAACTGATTTTTCACCTCCATACAATTCAAGATTGGATCTTGTCTCTCTCTTATAACTTGTCTGCAAACGGAAAGCTGTTCCCCTCACCCAGGAAAAACGTGGTTCTGTCGAAAAAATATCCAGTTCATAATTCCTGTTACCAAAGCTCGGTGTGTAAAGCGCATTCAGACCTTTCCGGTTCACTACATCAAAGGTAAACTGGCTGCTGATATTCCAGCGGATCTTGGCGATCCAGTCATTGATCCGGCGGCTTTCATAGCCATAGGTGAGCAGGGCTTTGGAAGTATTCTGGACATTGCTAAGATCCAACCCCCATTTATTGGAAAAACGGTTAAAGGAAATATTGTTCAGCAAGGCTGTATTCACCGTGAGCAGGGCCGTATCAGCAATATCATATTTGAATGGATTGAATTCAAAATCACCTTTCGCAATCGATTTTTTTGACTTCTGCATGGAGGTCTGCATGTTGAACCTTGATATAAATTTTGCAAAACCCCTTACATCACTGTTACCGGAAAACCAGGCTTTCGGATTAATGGAAAAACTATAATTGATCGTAGTGTAATTGGCTTTGGTAAATTGGTTGGTAGGAATAAAAATCCTGATGAACTTAGCCTGGTCCTGGAACAGGGCGATCTCGAATTCATTGAGGGTTTGCACTCCATTGGAATCATAATCATTCCAGGTATACTCCCCCTGCCCTGCCGGCACTTCAAAATAAGCAAAATCGCGGCGCTGCTCCTGTCCTGTTCCCAGCTCATACAATACATTGCCTGTAAGAAGGCCCTTCCACTCGTTCACTAAATATTCCGCACGCCCCAGCATGGTATTATCATTCTTTTGCTGAGAAACCGTTTCATTATACACGCGGAGCATCCGGTAAGCAATATTGAAAAGAAACTGGTGGTGCTGGTTTTTCAGTAACTGCGATTCAAGATTGACATTATAACTCCTGTCACCTCTTACAAATTCTTTCCCTGATGCATACTTGTCTGATCTTGTAAAGAAACTGATGCCATACCGGTTTTGTTTTTTATCATCTGATTTGATGAAAGCCGTCCAGGTGTCAAAGGAAAAACTGGTGGGGGAAAGACTGTCGCCTGTGGGTGCCTTTACTTCATTTTGTTCAAGAGCATAACGCAAACCGATCTTCATAGAAGCGAGTTGCCTGAGCTGTTTGCTCATATCAACCACGGGCCTGAAAAAATAACCCTTGCCGGTAAAACTGTTGAAGTTGGTCAGGCTGAACTGGTTGTTGAACATCCACCCTTTCATATCCGCTGTGTGCTGTAAAAGATTCTGCGAACCATTATAATCATCACTTCTGCGGTATTGCATGTACTGGTAACGAAGGCTTTGCTTTGGAGATTCAAGCCTTGAACTCAGTCTCAAAATATTTTCCGTGGCGGTAGGCAAAACCATCGGCAGTCCCCACTCGCGGGTAAATTCAACAAAACGCAAACGTTCCAGCGGTTTGAATTTCTGCTGCACATGCTCATAATCCACTGCAGAATGCAACAGTACTTTACGCGCCACATTCAACGGAATGGTGTTTTCATACTGCACCCTTGCAGCAAGACCAAGATCATCTCCCCCGTTCTTTGAAGAAAAAGTATTGACATCATAATTGCTCATGGCCAATTCCGTCTTCACCACGTTGTATTTGTTCACCTGGTATTCTGTTCCGAAACTGAGCAACTGCTGTTTCTTGGGTGTAACCAGAACCATCACCGGTTCAAACTGACCCTGCTTCACACCGTTCAATGGTTCAACAAATCGGAATACCTTTCCATTGGCGCCCACACTGAAATCCGCCACGTAATTGCCATTGCCCTGGCCCACATCGGTAAATGAAAGAGAATAACGTGCAAGTGCCGGATCAATGGAATAACGGTAGAATGAATCTGTAGTGCTGCCCTGGATATAATAAACCTTTTCGTAGAGGATCTTGTCAGTAGAAAATGAATCAGTGATGATGGTCGGATAAAGCGCCTGCTGAATACTGTCGCCAATATCGAAAAGGAATTGTTTCTGGCGCGTATCCAACGTTTGGTTGATCTGCGAGTTTTTCGCATCACTGTTGGTAAATGCCCCGATTACCAGTTTGAGTTTATCGTGAAGCTGCAGTTCCTGGTTGAGATAAATATTCGCATTGAGATAATTGCGGTCGGCATACTCAAACTCCACCTGGATCCTGGAATCCTTGGTGATCATGCGCCGAGGCATGAAGGTGATCTCCGCTGTGTTGTAATTGATAATATAATCCTGGTCTTCGCCACGCTGCAACAGTTCACCATCTAAAAACACCCTTTCTGTATTGGCAAGTACGATGAAGAAAAATTCATTGTTGGCGCCCGTCAGCCGGTAAGGGCCCTGGTTGCCTTCCATATTGGGCGTAGTGGTACGGTCAAACACATTGCGGTTGAATTTTCCCTTGGCGATGGAACCGCTGGCCAGGGTGTTTGATCTCACATTAGGTGAAAGCTGGTTGGTGGTCTGGAAAGAAATTCCCTGCAGCCTTTTGTAAAAATTAAGAAAATACATCTGGTTCTGCCTGATATCAATATCACCAAGATTCAATTGCCAGTTCTTTTTTTTGAACTGGAGGAATACCCTGTCAAATTCATTGAGCTGGGCGGTGGTACCATCAGGCTGGATGGGAATATTGTTATCAGTAAATGCTGCGGAGAGTTCAATGCTGTCGCGCAGCATGCCATTGATCTGCAACTGGAAATTTGAATTGATCACGGCATCCTGGTTGTTGCCAAAGGAAAGTTCCCGGCCCAGGCTTCCGCTGGCTTCAATGTTACCAAAATCAAGCAACCCTTTGTTTCCCTGGTTATTGTTATTGGAAGAAAATTCAAAAGGTTTGAGATAAACATTGTTGATTACGCTGTCATAACTTAACCGCTGTACCACGCTGTTCAACCGGAAAGGAAATACACGGTAAACAGCGATGGCTTCGTTTATCGCCGGTTTTTTTTTCCATGTTAGAAATGCATGCACATGATCGAGTTCATAATAGCTGCTATCCATTTCCCTGATCACAAAACTCCCGGGAATGATACTTAATGAATCAAGAAAAAGTGTGTCGACTGTAACAGGAATTTTTTTTAAACGGAGGTTGGATGAAGGTGGCGCCTGGGCAAATGAAACCTGCGTGCCTGCCAGCAGTATAATTAAAAGCAGTATCCGGCATAAAAGCTTCAAAAGCAGAGGTTTTTCACGTATTGTAAAAATGCAACATTTAAACGTGCATTCATAAATTTAATTGTTAAAGGGCAGGCCCTTTCAATAAAAAAAACAGCTCCCGATGGAGCCATTTTTCAATTGAATAATATTATGAAACTATTGCCTGATAGTCATCCTGTATTCAGCCAATGGCCAATGGCTAATAGCTAACAGCTATATCACTTATCAGCCGAAAGCCCCGCCATCAAATATTCCTTATGCATCCTGGAAATATTTGTAATGGAGATCTCTTTCGGACAAACTGCTTCGCAGGCACCGGTGAAGGTGCAGCTACCGAAACCCTCCTTATCCATTTGCGCTACCATACTCAGCGCCCTGTTCTTTCTTTCCGGATCACCCTGTGGTAAAAGTGCCAGGTGGGCAATCTTGGCTGATGTGAAGAGAGATGCAGATGAATTTTTACAGGCAGCCACGCAGGCGCCGCAACCAATACAACTCGCGGCACCGAATGAAGCATCCGCCTTATCTTTTTCAATTGGCAGTGCATTACCGTCAACCGCATTACCTGTATTCACTGAAATGAATCCGCCTGACTGAATGATGCGGTCAAAAGCGGATCGGTCAGTTACGAGGTCCTTGATGATGGGGAATCCATTCGCACGGAATGGTTCTACCACTACTGTATCGCCATTTTTGAAAGCCCTCATGTGGAGCTGGCAGGTGGTGGTGGCATGCCATGGTCCATGCGGACGTCCATTGATATGCATCGAACAGGCACCGCAGATCCCTTCACGGCAGTCATGGTCGAACGCAATCGGGTCCTTACCCTCATTGATCAGCCGTTCGTTCAGCACATCAAACATTTCAAGGAAGGACATTTCCGAGGATATGTTTTTTACATCGTAAGATTCAAACCTGCCTTCTGAATTTTTGTTGCTCTGCCGCCAGACTTTCAGCGTAAGGTTCATATTGTAATGCTCCATAAGGAAACTAATTAGCTGTAGAAACTTTGATTATTGATACGATTATTTATAACTGCGCTGGCTTGGTTTCACCACATCATATTTCAGTTCTTCCTTGTGCAGTTGCCATTCTTCTCCCTTGTGCTCCCAGGCCGCCACATACATGAATTCTGCATCGTGACGAAGCGCCTCACCCTCTTCGGTCTGGTGTTCTTCCCTGAAATGACCTCCGCAACTTTCACCGCGGTGCAGGGCATCAATGCACATGAGTTCACCCAGTTCAATAAAATCGGCTACCCTTCCGGCTTTGTCGAGTTCAGGATTGAATTCATTGATAGCACCAGGAATTCTTACATCACTCCAAAAATCTTTTTTCAACTGCCTGATCTCTTCAATGGCCTGTTTCAGTCCTTCGGCGTTTCTTGCCATACCGCATTTATCCCACATGATCTTTCCAAGTCTTTTATGAAGACTCTCCACGCTTTGTGAACCTTTGATGTTCATCAGCGTTTCAATACGTGTACGTACTTCACGCTCCGCCTCTTCAAAAGCAGGATGTGAAGTAGGTATGGAAGCAGTGCGGATTTCATCGGCCAGGTAGTTACCAACAGTATAAGGAATCACGAAATAACCATCGGCCAGTCCCTGCATCAGTGCAGAAGCTCCCAGCCTGTTGGCACCATGATCAGAAAAATTACATTCACCTAAAGCATATAATCCCGGGATGGTGGTCATTAGTTCATAATCCACCCAAAGTCCACCCATGGTATAATGCACCGCAGGATAGATACGCATGGGCACTTCATAAGGATTTTCACCAGTGATCTTTTCATACATGTCGAAAAGATTACCGTATTTTTCTTTCACCACTTCCTTGCCCAGTACAATGATGGTATTCTCATCGGCATTACCCATGTTTCGTTTGCCTGCTTCAATACGGCCATAACGTTTGATGGCATCAGCAAAATCAAGGTAGACCGCCTGGCGGCTGGTGCCTACTCCGTAACCTGCGTCACATCTTTCCTTGGCAGCTCTTGAAGCCACATCACGGGGGACGAGGTTGCCAAAGGCAGGGTATCTTCTCTCGAGATAATAATCTCTTTCTTCTTCCGGTATATCTGTAGCCTTGCGTGTTTCACCCTGTTTTTTAGGAACCCATATACGGCCGTCATTTCTCAATGACTCTGACATGAGGGTCAGTTTTGACTGGTGGTCTCCACTTACCGGGATACAGGTGGGGTGGATCTGCGTAAAACAGGGATTGCCAAAATATGCACCTTTCCTGTGCGCCTTCCAGATGGCCGTGGTATTGCTGCCCATGGCATTGGTAGAGAGATAAAATACGTTCCCGTACCCGCCGCTGCATAACAGTACCGCGTGACCGAAATGTCTTTCCAGTTCTCCTGTTACCAGGTTACGGGCAATGATGCCACGTGCCTTGCCATCGATCTTTACAATCTCCAGCATTTCATGACGGCTGTACATTTCCACATTGCCGAGGGCAACCTGTCTTTCCAGCGCCTGGTAGGCACCGATCAACAATTGCTGGCCGGTTTGACCCGCCGCGTAAAAAGTTCTTTGCACCTGCGTACCGCCAAAGGAACGGTTGCTGAGCAAGCCGCCATATTCACGGGCGAAAGGAACACCCTGCGCCACGCACTGGTCAATGATGTTGGCACTGACTTCAGCCAGGCGGTGCACATTGGCTTCACGGGCACGGTAGTCACCCCCCTTGATGGTATCATAAAAAAGACGGAACACAGAGTCTCCGTCGTTCTGGTAATTTTTGGCCGCGTTGATTCCACCCTGGGCCGCAATGGAGTGGGCGCGGCGGGGAGAGTCCTGGAAGCAAAAGGCTTTCACCTTATAACCCAGTTCACCAAGTGAGGCAGCAGCGGAGGCGCCGGCCAGACCGGTACCAATTACAATGATCTCCAGCTTTCTTTTGTTGGCAGGGTTCACCAGTTTCACGTGGCCTTTATAATCTTCCCATTTCTTTTCAAGTGAGCCTGCAGGAATTTTAGCATCAAGCATATGATATTGCTTATTTGAGATTCTGTTTTAGTTGAACAACTGTAATGAGGTTCATAACAGTTGATATTAATTATACGGCGATACCCAGCCCAGGTACATGCTCAATGGCATGAGGGCAAAAAGTACGGAAACAATTACCGTAAATCCATAACCAAGTACTTTCAGCATTCCCAGGTATTTTTTATTATGTACGCCTATGGAACGGAAAGCGCTGTGAAATCCATGAAAAAGATGGAAGGCCAGGGCAGCCACACCTGCCAGGTACAACAATACCACCCAGATGTTTTGAAAGGTTTCAAACATCAGCAGGAACATATTGTGCATCTCCCTCCCACCGCTTACTTCGTACTGCACGGAGGGCACATCATGCGTGATGCGTGAAGGAATCCAGAACTGGGCTACGTGCACGATCAGGTAAAATAAAATGAGGGTACCAAGGATGGCCATGCTTCGGCTCATCCAGGTTGAACCACGGTTACCCAGGTCCACTTTGTATCCCTGTTTCCTTTTGCTTTTGTTCTGCACTTCCACGGCATAACCCTGGATCACGTGAAGCAGGATACCGGCGAATAAACCGATCTCCATCACCCGTATCACAAAAGAGTTGCCCATAAAATAGGCTGCCCTGTTGAACATGGATCCGTTATCATTGGAATTGAAAATAGAGAGATCATAGAAAATGCAGGAGTTAAGTCCAACGTGAACGATCAGGAAGCTGATCAGGAACAAACCCGTCAACGACATCACTATTTTTCTGCCTACTGCTGATGTGAAGAATTGGGACCATTTCATAAAGCGTCAGAGGGGGTTGAAATATTTGTCGCAAAGTTAATGCTCGGAGGGGAAAATGCGAAGAAATCGGATAATGCCGATACCACATCAGCATTCTACGATTTCTTTTCAATATAATATCTTGGCGATTTTTAATTACCTAACTTTCAGAACGCTTGAATCTAAACAACATATATTTCAACTCAAGTCCAACAAATGACGCTCTCATTTTATATGTTGTGCTGGCCGTCGGTCCATTAGGTGTATCGAAATAAAAATTTCCTATTACAAAATTACGCAATGAAAAATTCCCGGTTACCCCTAAACCAATACTTCGTAAATTCTTAAACTTCTTTTCATAAGAAATTCCAAAATTTAATGCAGTCCAAGGTAATTTTTGTTTATTTATTTCCAGGTCTCCTAAAAGATATTCGGTAGGTGATAAACCTGGCGGTGAAATCATGTAAGAATAGCTTGCTGATTGTTTAATTGTGTACATTAAGCTAACACCTCCCAGTACACTTATGGCACTATGTTTTGATTCATTTAGTATATAGCGAAGATTTAAAGGGATTCTTATATAGAAAAGGCCTGATTCCCTCGCTACACTTCCATATCTTTCAACATCACCTTCAAAAGGTGGATTGAACTCATCTTTCGGAACTGAAAACTCCAAGTTCCTGGTTACAAATCCACCATGCACACCAACTATAAATATTACCTGGCGATAAATCCCATACTCATAATTGACTCCTGCAGCAACACTAAACTGCGGTGACGTATTTAATTTATATTGCGGAATTGGCAAAATTGAAGCCTTCTTGTTGAAATTTGGAAGAAGGACTATTGTAATAGACTGGTGACCAGTTTCCGCATTTTCTATAGCATCGGCATTCTGTGCTTCGGAGAATACTGGGTATATAAATAAAAATACTATAATTATGTTCTTGATATTCATATTTGATTTATCAATTATAATTTTTTGAACTACAAGCTGATTGTCCCCGAATAACCACCATTAATATCATAAGTAGCTGAAAGTTCATCATCTTTACTTTGCCAAACTTGACCCCAAACTCTATTCACGACTTTTAGCTGCTTTCTTTTTTTAAAACCATTGGGAGAAGGCTTTCGTTCGATAAATTGAAAACTATCTCCGCAATTTTCATCATATATATTTCCGCCAACAAAAATTGCAAGTTTTTGCCTTGAGCGTTTATATTTATTGTTTTTCTTTTTAAACGAAACAACTTTTCCTTTTGCACTACTTCTAAATCCTATAGTATTAATTGCTACTTTAACTCGGAACAGGAGATTTGTTGAATGCTCATATTCTGTAAAATTTCGCTTTACAGTTAAACAACCATCTGACATCTTTAAATATGTATTCGTTGCTATATTGAATAGTCCATCTTCTTTCATCTCATAAATGCTAGAGTCAATCTTTACTCTGTATTGATAATTAAACAAAGTATTTTCACCTTCGTCGATTGTAAAATCGAAATCATCCGGATCAGCAGAAGCAAAATCTGTGTCAAGCCATTCCTCTTCTAAAGATAGCAACTCTGATCTCTTAGAAATATAGCATGGAATTTTTTCCTCGAAGTTTTTGTAAGGCAAAAACTCATCGAATCCAACTACTGAGTCAAGGCTGTCCAACTGGTTTTCGTTATAAGAACTATATAGTTCTTCAAAATTGTCATTGTGAGCTTCATACTCTGAATTTAAAGCATCAGAAACTGTGAAAAAGTCTTCCAAGGAATTAAAAGTTAACATTTCTATATTTGAATCATATGTAATGTCTACCCTTGCATAGGTGAAATTCTCATTGCTGCAAGTAAACGATGTTGTAGTCATTTGATCATTCGTGTGATGGATGGATGATGGGCTCTTTTTACAATTAGTGAGGATGCACGTAAATATTATTAGGACAAGTGAAGCTGATTTTTTCTTAGTTTTTGATACCATATTGTTTAATTTTTTATGGTAACAAATCTAAAAGTCATCTGAACACATAAAAACCGTATTACTACGGTATTTATTCTATAGAAAAAAGATTTAAATTCTCTTTTCAGAAAAGCAGTCGGTCAGTGCAAAAGAACCAAGCCCTTGTTTTGAATTAGAACCTTCTTAAATAGGTAACCTCCTATTCAGTTCCTCATCAATTTTTTTAAACAAATGATAGGGCTTATACGTTCTCCAGTTATCGATCTCCATTAGCTCTACATAATAATTCAGCTTGGCTTTCCTGAAGTCATATTGCGTGGCCTCCGGCATATTCAGGCTGACAATCCAGCCGTTTTCATCAGTCACGTCTTCAAACCATTCCTGGTAATAGTCGCGGTCACCACTGTGAAAATTGAGCACATGTTCGGTAATGAGAATAAATTTGTTGATGCCCTCGTACATGAATTTTTCGATGACCTCCCGCTTCAGCTCCATGATATCATTCTCAATGGCATCATTCCATTCGCCAAGGAATTCTATGATCGCATAATGTTCCTCATAATTGGCCTGGAGCACTTTGAGGTATAAAGTGCGGCTGCCAAAATCATCCCATTGGGGATGTATGTAGTAATTGTAAACAGTTGACGTGAATTCAAATTCCGAATACTGCCTGTTGAAAAATGGCGAACGCTCATCTTCCTCGCTCACATAGATATGGCGCCAGTTATAATATGGTTCTATATTATGCATCCCTCTTAGTCTCCCAGCCTGTAGGCATCCACAGCTTTTTTCACACTTCCGTATTTGAGCAGCAGACCCTTGGCTTCTTCATAATCCTGGAGTTCGAGTTTATCCATTATCATTTTTGTGCCACGGTCAATCAGTTTTTCATTGGTGAGCTGCATGTTCACCATTTTATTATCCTCCACCCTTCCCAACTGTATCATCACCGTAGTGGAGATCATATTAAGAATCAGTTTTTGCGAAGTACCGCTTTTCATGCGGGTGCTGCCGGTCACAAACTCGGGTCCCACTTCTGCTTCAATGGGAAAGTCAGCCACATCCGTTAACGGAGAACCCGGGTTATTGGTGATGCAACCCGTAGTAATGCCCCTGCTTTGGCATTCCTGCAAAGCGCCGATTACATAAGGCGTGGTGCCACTTGCAGCAATGCCCACCACCACATCCTTGTTATTGATCTGGTGCTGCTGCAGGTCTTCCCAGCCTTGCTTTGTACTGTCCTCCGCATTCTCAATAGCCTTGGTGATGGCATCTTCGCCGCCGGCAATAATTGCTACTACCAGTCCATACGGAACGCCATAGGTAGGCGGACATTCACTGGCATCCACTACGGCCAGCCTTCCGCTGGTTCCTGCTCCAATATAAAAAAGCCGGCCCCCGGCCAGCATCTTATCAGTTATTGCTCCCACCAGTCTTTTGATCTGGGGTATGGCCTTTTCCACGGCATCAGGCACGGTCTTGTCTTCATTATTGATATTGGTGAGGATCTCACCAATGGTCATTTCTTCAAGATGCCTGTAGTTGCTTGACTGTTCGGTTACTTTAGTAAAACCATTCATTGTTGTGATATTAATAAAGAAGCCAGGGCTTCTTATTTCCTGTGAAAATCCACCAGCCCCTGCATGGGGTTTTTAAGGATCTTTCCCAATTCAAATTCATAACTCCCGCAGAGTTCTTCGATCTTATCCCTGAACCCATGGGCCACACTTCCCACGAAGTTGACCGGGTATTTCCATACCTCCGGGTATTTGCACAAATGTTGAAAGAAAAAATCATTTAATCCATCTTCAATGATGTTTTCAATCATGTAGTGCCCCCTGTTCTCCGCCAGGAACAAGGTAAACCCGGCCAGGTAACGGTTAGGAAGCGGTTGCTTGTACACATGATCCAGGATTTCAACTGGTGTGGTCACAAACCTGGCATCAAAACGGGCTCTCAGGTCTTCATCAAAAGTATTATAGAGATAATACTGGATCACTTTTTTACCGAGTATGGCACCTGAGCCTTCATCGCCCAGCACATAACCTAACCCCGGGCTGTTCCGGACAATGGCCTTTCCATTATAATAACAGGAATTAGAGCCGGTACCCAGGATGCAGGCGATCCCCTTTTCCCTGCCGCAAACAGCGCGTGCTGCCGCCATCAGGTCGGTCTGCACTTCCACTTTCGCTGCAGGAAAATGATTGCGGATGGCCCTCTTCACATTTTTTGCATTCAGCGGGTTGGCACAGCCGGTACCATAATAATAAACTTCGTCCACCCCGGTCTTGCCCAGCTTTGGCATCAGTTCCTGCTCCAACAGTTCAGTGATCTGTTCTGTATTCAGAAAATATGGGCTGATACCCTGGGTGAAAATGGTTTTTTTCTTCCCGGCCAACAGGCACCATTCGGCCTTAGTTGCCCCGCTGTCAGCGAGTAAAATCACAGGCATGTATTACGCTTAATATATTGTTGAAATATCCATTGAAACTTCAATCATTCTCTCAAAACTGCTATTTTGCAATCTTATACAAAGTAAAGGCAGAGAATGAGGAATAAAAAATTACAGGTTTGGCTTCCGTTGATCTTTTCTTTGGTCATGATCGCGGGCATGGCCTTTGGCTTCGTGCTTCACAAGCAAACCGGTAATAGTAATTTTTTTAAAAGAGACCGGAGAAGTTCATTGCAGGAAGCGCTGGACCATATCAAAAACCGGTACGTGGATGAAGTGAGTATCGATTCCATCCAGGACAATGCCATCAGCGAAGTGATGAACTATCTTGATCCCCACTCCGCCTATATACCAGCTACTGATGTAAGCCGGGAGAACGAGATCCTGGAAGGCAACTTCGAAGGCATTGGTGTGGAATTCAACATTTTTGACGATACCGTGCATGTGTTGTATGTAGTGCCTGATGGTCCGAGCGACCAGGCAGGATTGCATATTGGCGATAAAATCATCAAGGTCAATGATTCTTCGATTGTAGGTCCGCGTATTGGAGCAGACATCCGTGACCTCATCAGGGGCAAGGGAGGTACCAAGGTAAAGCTGACCATTCTACGGGGTAATACTACACAATTCAAGGAGGTGGTGAGAGGGAAGATCCCTTTGCCTTCTCTTGATGCAGCCTATATGATGGATGCCACAACCGGCTATATCAAACTTAATAAGTTCGCTGAACCAACCTACCGCGAATTCATGCATGCTTTTGAAGGCCTGCAGGCCAAGGGTTTAAAAAATCTTGTTTTGGATCTCAGGGGAAATGGAGGCGGTTATATCAAACAGGCAGTGAATGTGGCTGATGAATTTCTGGATGGTGAAAAGCTGATCGTTTATACCGAAGGCGCCAATATCAAAAAAGAAGAATACAAAGCAAGGCGGGATGGTTTATTCGAAACCGGGAAACTGGTTTTGCTGGTTGATGAACTCACTGCCAGCGCCAGCGAGATCATCGCGGGAGCCATCCAGGACTGGGACCGCGGCACCATTATCGGGAGGCGCACTTTTGGCAAAGGCCTGGTGCAGGCTCCTTATGAATTGAGTGATGGTTCTGTACTGCGACTGACCGTTGCCAGGTATTATACCCCTGTGGGTCGCAGCATCCAGCGCCCTTATGACAAAGGAAGAAAAGAATATATGCTGGATCTGAATGACCGTTTCGAACATGGTGAATTTTTTTCGG
>JAEYUA010000146.1 GCA_023433755.1 Bacteroidota bacterium
CCGGATCTGCCAATTGTTTACTTCAAAAATGAAAAACCCCTGGGTACACCCGCCAATTGGAATTTTGGAATTACAAAAGCCAGCGGCGAATGGATCAAGATCATGCATGATGATGACTGGTTCGCCGATGAGAACAGTCTCAGGGTATTTGCTGAGCATACCTCATCTGGTAAAAAAATGATCGTTAGCAGGTATCTGAACGTTCATGAGAGTGGCCGGACGGAATTGCCAGCTTTTTCTCCATCGCGAAAGGAGCAGATCATCAGGGAGCCATTGTTATTGTTGTCGGAAAACGTAATCGGTCCTCCCAGTGTAACCCTATTGCACCGGTCGGTAACAGAAACCTATGATGAAAGAATGAAATGGCGGGTGGACATGGATTTTTATATACGGGTGCTGTTGAAAGAAAAAGATTTTGAATGGATCGATCAACCACTGGTTCATGTGGGTATCAGTGAAAGCCAGGTCACCAACAGTTGTATCAATATGCCCGAAGTGGAATTACCGGAAGGCCTCATTATGCTCAAAAAATATGGCACGAACCCGCTGCGCAATATCAGGGTTTATGATGCCTGGTGGAGAATCCTGAGAAATACTTCAACAGATCTGGAGAAACTCGAAAGTTTTGGTGGCAGCGAATGGCCGCCTGTGATCAAGGCCATGACGCGCCTGCAAAATAAACTGCCCCGGAAATGGCTGCGTGCGGGCATTTTTTCGAAACTGGCGATGGGAATTTCTTATTTAACCAGTCAAAACAAACTATAATCCCTTCTGCCTACTTTTACCGTTTTTAGATTTGATTTATGGAACTTCATCCTGAATTTCAACCTTCGCTGATCCATCCTTTTTATTTCGTGCGGCATGGTATCAGGGAAGGTGTTATGAAATATGCTTCACATATGAGTGGGCGCATGCTTGATTTTGGCTGTGGCTCCAAACCATACAAAACCCTGTTCAATGTAGAGGAATACACCGGGGTTGATTTTGAAAATGAAGGGCATCCTCATACCAATGAACAGATCGATGTATTTTATGATGGCAAGAGCATACCCTTTCCGGATCAGCATTTTGACTCGGTAATCTGTAGTGAGGTTTTTGAGCATATTTTCAATCTGGACGATATCCTGAAAGAGCTGAATCGTGTCATGAAGCCCGGGGCCAAAATGATCGTAACCTGTCCCTTTACCTGGAATGAGCACGAAGCACCCTTCGATTTTGCCCGTTATACCCGTTTTGCTTTGGAAAGCATGCTTGATAAAAATGGATTCCGGATCGTTGAATATTCCAAAGCAGGTAATTTCATTACTGCCATTACCCAGTTGATCACCCTTTATTTCTTTACGGTTTTCAAAGGACCGTTCCGGAAGTTTTTTCTTTTCAGGTGGTTGTACAAAATCTTTTTCTTTTTTCTTCCTAACCTGGCGGGACTTGTAATGAGCAAACTGCTTCCCTTTAACCAGACCATGTATCTGAATAATATTGTACTGGTTCAAAAAAAATGATCCATGACTAAGCCAAAGCGCATATTATTCATAACCCATGAAAGTACTTTGTCAGGAGCCGCCAACCTATTGATCAATCTTTTGCAGTTATTGAAGGAAAAAAATTATTGTGATACCAGGATTGTTGTGAAAAGAGGCGGACCACAGGATAACCGGTTCCGGGAGATTGCCCCTGTGATTATTTTGAAACCTGCAGGTTACCAGGAAAATAAAAACCTGTTATTCAAGACCCTTGATTTCATTGGTTACCGGCTTCGCTTGAGAAAACTGTTGAAGTTGACAAAAGAATGTGATCTTATTTTCTCCAATACCATTGCAAACGGGCGACTCCTCAAAGATTTATCAGTGACCGGGAAACCAGTAGTGGTTTATGTGCACGAACTGCATGGGGCTATGGAGTTTTGTAACCGCCACCTCGATACTGATCTTTCCCTTCAATATGGAACCAGGTTTTTTTCACCATCCATGGCGGTAACAAAAAACCTGATGTCGAGAAATGTTGCGGCTGAAAAGATCTTTCCCTTGAATTATTATTTCCCTTTTGACCAGGTCAATTTTCCCAGCGAAAGGCAGGTGGTTAAATCAAGGTTTTTTGATGCGCATCATATACCACTTCATCGTTTTCATGTGCTGGGCATGGGTGCTGCCGTTGAAAGAAAAGGGATCGACCTTTTTGTGGAAGTCTGCCGGATGGTATGCGAGGAAACAGCCGGTATTCATTTCACCTGGATAGGCGGGTTTCTTGACAAGGATTTGCAGCAAAAGATAGAATCTGATATAAAATCAACAGGCCTATCCCAACATCTTACCATAACCGGTTACCTGCCTCATGCCTATGAAAATATGTTGCCTTTTGATCTTTTTGTCCTGACCTCCCGTGAAGATCCTTATCCACTCGTGGTACTTGAAGCTGCCTTTGCCAGGATTCCTACGATAGCTTTCAGGGACGCCGGGGGCATACAGGAATTTATAGGTGATGATGCCGGTTTCCTGGCAGAAAAACTTTCTGTTCAGCAAATGGCTCAGAAAATTATAGAACTAAGTAAACACCCCAATCTGCTTGAAGAGCGGGGAGAAGCAGCCAGGAAAAAACTGCTTGACTGGCATCATTCAGGAGATCTGATCCTTAACCAGCTTTCCAAAGGATTGGAAGGTGTTTGATTCATTTATTGTTTAATGGCCATCCTGCCGGTATCATCCATTCTTGTAAGCAGGATTTGAATTTTGTTCTCTGCAAAATATTCATCTACCGCCTGTCGTGCTCCTTTCCAGAATCCATAGTCATCAATGATCAGGACTCCGCCTTTAACGAGCCGGGGAAAGAGATGAATGAGTTCGTGGCGGGTGGATTCATACCAGTCGGTATCCAGCCTGAGTAAAGCAATTTTGTCGGGCAGGTTTTCTGGAATGGTATCTTCCACTTTTCCTTTGATGTAATGGATTTTATTTTGGGGATAGGTGCTAAGATTCATTGTTTTCTGAACCGTTTCAAGGGTTGAATAAGCCCAGATGAGGCTTTCTTCCTTATTCTGATCCTGTTGCAGCAATTGATCTGCCTTCTGGTCCGTATAACTTACATCTGCAGCCCCGGGAGGCGGCATGCCTTCAAACGTATCATAGAGAAATAATTCCCTTTCCTGGTTTTTGAAGCGGGTAAGTGTTTCCGCTGCGGCGAGCATGCTGCCGCCTCTCCAAACCCCGCATTCTACCAGGTGACCATCTATTTGGTTACTCTCAATATATTTCACAGCTTCCAGGAGTCCATACAATCGCTCACGGCTCGTCATGGTGAAAGGCTGAACCTTTTCAATGATAGATTGATGCCAGTCCTCAAAATCAACGGGCCATCTTTTGGGTTTATTGATCCGGGTGATTTCAAAACCTGCTTTTTGTAATTGCTTTTGTATAAAACCGGTGAGCATAGTATTATTTGTGAGCATGCAAATAAAGGAATTAATTTGAAGAAGATTTAAGGAACCGTTTCAGCCACATGCTTTCCATCATTATCGTAAATTATAAATCCATCTCCCTGGTGCAGGATGCCCTGCATTCACTCCATCAATTTAACCCTGGGCTGGATGCCGAGGTGATCGTGGTGGATAATGATTCAGGGGACAAAGGGGTTGACGAGGGAGTACGCTGGATACAGATGGACTACAACGCCGGTTTTGCCCGCGCCAATAATGCCGCTATGAAGGAAGCGAACGGTGATGCTTTTTTATTGCTGAACCCGGATACCCTTGCTATTGACGACAGTATCACGCAATGTTATCAAAGACTGATGTCATCAGGCCGTGTGGCTGCCGGTGTGCAGATCCTCGACCGGTATCATGCGCCCCAGATCTCCGGGAGTTATTTTATGAAAGGTGGTCTCAATCATTTATTACCGCTTCCTTATTGGGGTGATTTTCTCAGGTGGCTGGGTTACCGCTTCAACACAAAAGTTCCCAACGTGCCGGTTGCGGGCAGTGACCAGGAAGTGGACTGGATCAGCGGTGCTTTCCTGATGGTGAAAAAAGAAGCAGTTGAAATGGCCGGTTTGATGGATGAAGATTTTTTTCTTTATGCGGAAGAAGTGGAATGGTGTAGCCGCCTGAAGCAGGCCGGCAGCCTGTGCATCTACGGCGACCTGCATATCATTCACCTCGAAGGGGCTACGATTGACAAGGAATCGGGAACCAAAGAGTCCGGCTATTATAATCTCTATGATAAAAAAGGCCTGCAACTGATGGTGTCCAATCACCTCAGGGTTAGGAAACAGTATGGTGTTACATGGTTTTTTTTCCTGCTGTTGAATTATAGTTTTACAATCCCCATCTTTTTTATTGCTGGTTTTTTAGATCATTTATTGCGTGGCCGCAATCCATTTAAAACCTGGCCAAAGGCGGCTGCATTTACGAAAAACGTGGCGAGGCTGTGGTTACTTGTTCCAAAAATCATTAGCGGGAAACCATATTTTTATAAGATGATGTGAGATTTTCACCGCAGACAAGCCTTCGCTAAAGCTATGGCTGGCAAAGGAAAAAGGAAACCAGTCTCCGCTTAAGCTACGTTTGACAATGTCAGCAACACGCGGACGGCTGGCGAGGAAAAAGGAGGCTACGCAGAGAATATGATTAGGGGCGCTTGTAAATTGAAGTTCTAATCAGCTTGCCCTTCGCGTCCTTTGCGTTGGCTAAATGAAGTTTTAGTGCTATCGGCCCTTCGCGTCCTTTGCGTTTTTTTTTACTGCAAAGAACGCCCAGAATCTGCTCACGTTAAGTTACTGCTGGCAAGGCGCAAAGAAGACGCAAAGAATAATTCAAAATTTCTTAAATCACCTTCCCAGTAATCCTTTCAGTGCATCGATCCTGAATTTAATCACGGGCCATGATTGGGCAGGTTTTCCTTTGAGGGCATACCAGGCACCCAGTACAACAGAGCCAGCCAGTTTATAGATATATTCAATGATCTTTTTAATAAAACTCAAGTTACCCTTTGCTTTCATCCTGACTCTTTCACCTCTTCCAATACCGGAAGCGATGCGGTACATATAATGTGGCGTGAGTTTCTTCACTTCCACTACATGGTGTACGATCACGGAAGGATCATACCAGATGGTCTTCCCTAATGCCTGCAACCGCAGGAAAAAATCCTTGCCTTCACCACCTATGCGCAAGGTACCTACCACACCAGGCAAGGCTGTATTGAACCCGCCAATCCGGTCGAAATCTTCCTTGCGGACGATCATATTCGATTCCAGCGGATATTTTCCTTCTTTGAATGGTGTTAATCCTGGGCTGTAATCAAAATTGCCTACGAGGGATGAAACGAAATGCGACATCCATTTGGGTTCTGATGGTATATACCTTGGAATGATACGGCCACCCAGTCCTGCTGCCTCTTCATGCTGTTTAAAAAAAGCCAGGATCTTTTCCAGGTAATCTGCTTCAGCCACCGCGTCATCATCCATAAAACAGAGTAGGGGAGATTGAACGAATGAGGCACCGGTATTTCTTGCATAGCTGGCGCCCTGCCGGCTTTCGGTGAGATAATGCAATTTATAACCCGGGTGCAAACGGATATACTCCAGCACCAGTTCACCTGTATTGTCAATGCTGTTATTATCTACTACAAATACTTCAAATAATTCCTTGCTGAGGGTCTGGTGATACAGGCTTTCCACCGCGTCGATGATATAATCCGCCCGGTTGTAAGAGCAAATGACCACTGATATGGCGGTATTATTTTTCATGCCCGGTGTAATGATAGAATTTTACCAGCCGCCTTCCTGGCCAGTGACTCCCAACTGTAATAGGAATAAAATGCTTCCGGTGTTTTTTCGCCTGACCGTTGCAGTGTTAAAGGAACCAGGTTCACAAATTTTTCCCAGTCATGATCATCCGTTACTACCAGCTTGGAACCACAGGCTTCTACATTAATGCCAGAGGCACCGGACCTGGTTGAAATTGCAGTACAATGATTGGCCACCGATTCAATGAGTTTGGTTTTAACGCCGGTATCATTCAATACCGGGTTGAGGAAAAGATCCGCTGCCTGGTACCATTCATTCACATCATCTACATACCCCGCGTAATGTATATTTTCAGAAGCACTCATTTTATCCAGCAAAGCCTGTGGCGCCCTGTTACCTGTGATCACGATCCGGTAATGATTACGGCTTTTGGAAAGCAGGGGATCAATCTTTTCGATCAGCGCCATTACCGCATCGTAATTTGGTTTGTAATCAAGTGTACCATTAAAAAGAAAAATCGTTTGTTCAGGATCGAGGCCGAGTTTTATTCTTAATTCTTTTTTACCTGTTGGCACACCAGGTGGCAAAACACCATAAGTGATCACGGTTGACCTTTCTTGCTTCACACCAAATTTTTCCCTGGCATAAGCCTCATCTTCCTTGCTGATGAAAAAATTATGGTCTGCTTTGCGGTGAATCCATCCTTCATACATTTCATAGAAGCGCCACCACCATTTATGCATCTGCCGGAATCTTTTTGATTCTATATTATGCGAATGAATGATAAATGGACGGCCGGTTCTTTTCCGCAACAGCCAGGCCAGCCAGCCGGTATAAGAATGTTCTGCAATAATCACATCCGTTCCATTTTGCTTCATGATCTTTTGCAGTTCTTTTAATCGGAACAGGTTGAGATAGATCTTCCGGTTCGGATACAATACAGGGTGCGCCTCCGGCGACGATTTGTTTTCATTATCATCAGAAACAGCCAGGGTCACATCCAGGTGATGCCGGAGTGCGGCATAAAAAAATGCAACCCCCTTTTGTCCCCCCATCAGTGTTGGAAAGATCCGGAATGAAACAATTCCCAAAACATCAGGCACGCCTGGTTTTTGTTGTTCCCGGGTTTTTGGGTTCTGTGCTGATCTCATCCGATTTTTTTCGTCCTAAAAAACTTTTCACCAGCGCGGCAATCGCCAGGAGGTAGAGGATCACCCCTGCGATCAATGCGATTTTTTCACCATTATAAAATGAATCCGGCCTGAATTCAAATTTGATCTCTTTGTTTTGCCCTGCAGGCAGGGTGAGTCCTCTCAGCACATAATTGGTCCGGATGATCGGGAGTTCTTTTCCATCCACGTAAGCCTTCCATCCCTTATCATAAAACACTTCACTGAAAACAGCGAAACGTGGAGCCGCTGCTGAATAACCATAGGTCACATCATCATTATCATTCAACTTCAGCCAGATGCTGTCAGCAGGTGAACCTGCATTCACCGTAACCTTTGTCTGGTCAGTCGCAAAAAGTATAGCCGTATCACGGGGCTGGAACTGGTCCATGGCCTTCATCACGGCTAAAGGAGTGGTTTCATATCTCGCGCCTTTCACAAACCATACATTTCCCAGCGCATCCGGATTGGGGATCACCTGTTCCTGGCCACCCTGCGATTGAATCACATACTTAGTATTAAGCATATTATAAACGGGCAGTGATTGTGGAAAACGGTAAAGCTGGTGCTCAACCAGGTCCTGGTAGATACTCAGTTTGGCCGGATGGTAACCACCTACTGAATGATGATGGTACATAGTGAGCGCACCGCCATTAAATGCTGGCTGGATTCCCTGCCTCAGGTCCAAAACGCGGTAATAACCTTTATCCTGTTTGATCTGCTGGTCGGTGGGAGAGGCGGCGAAATTATCTTCATACACCAGTTGGTCCTGGTAGTTTTCTTCATTCAGGTATTTGGAATTGATGGTCATTACATCAATCAATGATAAAACACCCAGGATGATGAATGCCCAGAGTGACTGGAATTTATTCCTGATCACCAGCCATAACAATAACACGGCTGCGCCAATGAAAAACAAACTCCGGAGCAGGCTATCCATAAACAGGTCCTTACGATCTTCCTGAAGTGCCTGGAAAAAATTACTGACATTGATTTTGTACTGGGCTGGCCATTCAATGGTCTGCTGTACGAAGGCTGCATCCCCGGCGCTTTTGAAATCAGAAGAGAAATAGATCAGGAACAGGATCACAACCACACCACCGGTAAGCATCAATCCTTTTTTATAACGGTCCCATAACTGGAGTTTATTATCCGTAGCTGCAATCTTTTCCAATACCAGCACTGCCATCATGCAGAATAAAAATGTAGGGATCACCAGGATCATGCTGGGTGCCCGGAACTTATTGTACATAGGCAGGGTATCAAGTAAAAACTTATTGAAGCCCAGGAAATATTCACCCCAACTCATGAGGATGGCCAATACGGTTGCTCCCAGTATCCACCATTTATGTTTATTGTCAAGAAGAAAAAAACCGATGAGTGTAAGAAAACAAATGATGGCGCCAACATAGGGAGGTCCCGAAGTGCCGCCGATACCACCCCAGTAAAAACGGAGTGCATACTGTAGCTGCTGTCCTACCTCCTGTGGCATCTGCCTCAGGGCTGCAATGGCTTTTGATTCTTCTTCATCCACCTCCAGGCGACTGCTGCCTCCATACATCTTAGGCACCATCATCACGAAGGGTTCTGTTTTATAAACACTATAGCTCAGGGCATAGGTTTGCGAAAGTCCGGCTGATGTCTGGTTCTCTGCAGGTATTTCCGATCCGCCCCGAATGGATGTTTTGGATGAGTCAAGCGTGGTAAGGATCTGTACCGCGTTACTCAGCACACCTGTAATACCTGCCCCAATAACGATGGCCAGTGCAATAGCCATGTGTTTGAATTCTTTTCTCCTGATCCAGTGTACCAGGTAACCAATGGTCATGAAGAAAGCGATGATGAGGGAATAATATACGATCTGCATGTGTATCAGCCCGATCATCAGTCCTGTGAAGATGGCGGTCAGCGCGGCACCCCACAGGTATTTGCGCTGGTAAATCAGGTTGATGGATCCGATGAGACCGGGCATTAACCCGATCGTTAACATTTTAGTATCATGTCCTTCCGCTACGATGATGGCATTATAAGTGACATAGGCATAAGCAAGGGCGCCAATGATGCCGATATAAGTACGCGTGCGCAGTACCTGGGAGAGAAAATAAAAACAAATGGAAGCCAGGAAAAAGAAATGAAAAGGCTTGGGCAGCCAGAGGCTGAACAGTCCGTAAAAGAAATTGGGGTTTACCAGCACTTCCGGTTCCATGGCGATCTGGTAGGCTGGCATGCCGCTGAACATACCATTGGTCCAAAGGGGGAAATGTCCATGCTTCTCCTTGTACTCGAAAGAGTTTTGCGCCATGGCCTTCCACTGGGTCACATCCGACTGGGCGAGCACCTCACCCTGGAGCGCTGGTCTGCAATAGATGAGCGCTACCACCAAAAAGATCACGATGGCTATTGCATGGGGAAGCAGTTGTTTAATCCACCCTTTATTCATATACCGGTTTTTGATGGGGCAAAATAATGTTATTTTGAACTTAATACAGAACCATTAGTTAATTTCATTGACCTGGTTCTGACCAAAACTTTACTGAATGCGCTGGCTGCTGGTTTTATCAAGGATCGCCTTTATCTGTAATATCTGTTTCCTCATAGCCTTTTCCCTGCAACTGACCAACTGGATCAGTAATGAACAACTCACTTCCACGCTTGTGCTGATCGGCTATGTGATGGGTTTCCTGCTGAATCCTTTTGTAAATATCGCATACGGAGTCACGGCTTTACTATCAAGGAAAAAACTCTCAGCAATACCTGCCTGGCTCATAACTGCCAACATATTTTTTCTCGTGATTCAGTTGCTTTACATTCTTTATTTAAATGAAACCGGAAATGCTTAAAGACAGGTCAATAAGACTTTTCCTTGTGCTGGGCGGTTTTTTTATCGCCAATGCCATGATCGCTGAATTTATCGGGGTAAAGATCTTTTCCCTGGAAGACAGCCTGGGGATGGAAAGGGCAAGGCTCAATATTTTTGGTTCTGAGTTCAGTTTTCATCTCACGGCAGGGGTGCTCCTCTGGCCGGTGGTGTTTATCATGACGGATGTGATCAATGAATATTACGGATCAAAAGGAGTCCGTTTTCTCTCTTATCTCACCATTGGCCTGATCTCTTATGCTTTTTTGATGTTCAACGCGGCCATCCGTTTGAGTCCTTCTGAATTTTTTACACTGGGAAGCGGTATCCCCAACGCGGACGATGCTTACCGGGGTGTGTTCGGCCAGGGATTATGGATCATTGTGGGTTCGATCGTGGCCTTCCTGATTGGGCAGTTACTGGATGTGCTGGTCTTTCACCGCATTAAAAAAGTTACAGGTGAAAAAAAGATCTGGCTGAGGGCAACCGGTTCTACTTTGGTATCACAACTGATCGACAGCTTCGTGGTGTTATTTATCGCGTTTTACCTGGGCAGGAATATCAGCAATGACCAGGGAGACCCTTGGACCTTGCACCAGGTGGCGGTTACCGGTACCGGGAATTATATCTACAAATTCTTCATGGCCATTTTACTTACGCCTGTGATTTATTTATTGCATGGATGGATTGAAAAATACCTGGGTCATGATAAGGCAGCAAG
>JAEYUA010000159.1 GCA_023433755.1 Bacteroidota bacterium
TGGAGATATTCCTTTGCTGGAAGCTGGGGAGGAAGAGGAGGCGTAAGTTTTTTTTACCGCCAAGGGACGAAGGGCGCCAAGTTAGGTAAATAAGAGACCCACAAAGTTCGAGATGAAGAGCAAAGGGTGCTAAGACAATTCTTTGCGTCTTCTTTGCGCTCCTTTGCGTCCTTCGCGGTTAAATACTGATGAACCGCTAAGTTCGCGGAGTACGCAAAGAAATAATGCAAAGATAAACCGGCTCTTCTCACGACTCACGTCTCACGATTCCAGCCTTCGCTGAAGCTTGCTCCTCCGCTGAAGCTTCGGCGGCACGCGGATGGCTGGCGAAGCACGATTCACGATTCACAATTCACGATTCACGAACCTCACTTCTCCGTCATCACCCATGCCAGCACCAGTCCATCAAAAAAACGGTAATGCACCGGGAAACCAAGGATTTTTTCTTCCCTGATGAACCTGGCATCAAGCTGTCCCTCACCTGCATGAATAACCCCTGATATGCGCAACATTTCACTGAAATCAATCTTGCCCCTGCCCCACCATTTGAACATGGCTTCCTTGGCAGACCAGGCCATAGTAGATTTCTGCAGATGTGTATCAGCATCGGGGTCCTGCACGAGCAGGTATTCATCCGGGTTGAGAAATTTTTGTTCAAGTCTCACCACTTTTGGCGTGGGGATCTCAATATCAATTCCCACACGGTAATGACTGCTCACGATCACCGCAGCATAATCACCGCAATGCGAAATGGAAAAATGATAAGCCTCATCTTCCAAAAAGGGTTTTCTTGTATCAGCAATGCGGATCAGGGAAGTGGGAAAATCAGGAAACAGGTAGCGCAACAGGTAGCGGCCTGCCAGGTGCTGCAGTCTTTTATGAGGATGCGTGATCGAATGCTGCAGCGGCACCAGCGGGGTGAAAAAAGATTCATCTTCCCTGATCTGCCAGATGGCCAGCTTTGTTGAAGCGTTTATATCCTGTTGAAAAAAAACGGGCATGGTTCCAAATTTCACGATTATTTTGCCAGCCCAATCATTTTAACCCGCCAAATCATTTTTCATGATCCTTTCTGACAAGCGCATATTAGAGGAAATAGAAAAAGGAACCATCAAAATCCAGCCTTACCAGAGGGAATGCCTGGGTAGCAACAGTTATGATGTGCATCTTGGCAAACACCTGGCCACCTACCGTGAGCATATACTGGATGCCAAAAAACACAACGAAATCGAATATTTCGAAATCCCTGATGAAGGATTTGTACTCTATCCCCATATATTCTACCTGGGTGTGACCATGGAGTACACTGAAACACATGCGCATGTACCTTTCCTGGAAGGCAAATCCTCTACCGGGCGACTTGGCATTGATATTCATGCCACCGCAGGAAAAGGTGATGTGGGTTTCTGCGGACACTGGACGCTTGAGATCTCGGTGAAACAACCAGTAAAAGTCTATCATGGCATGCCCGTGGGACAACTGATCTATTTCCCCGTGGAAGGAGAAATAGAAGTCAGTTATAACCAGAAGAAAAATGCAAAGTACAGTGGCCAGCCCGACAGGCCGGTGGAGAGTATGATGTGGAAGAATAAATTCTAGCCATTGGCTGTTGGCCATTGGCCGTTGGCTTGACGGAATTATTCTGCTTTATAAAATGCCTGCTTATCGATCCAGAGGGTACGGAAACCCCTGTTGCAGGAAAAATAAACATCCCAGGTTTTAGGTTCGCCTTCGATATCGGAAAGATGTAGCTGCCAGTTTCCTTTCATAGAGAAAATCCCATTAGATTTTACTCCATCAAATTTTAGATTACCCACCATTCCTGATGCCACGGCCAGGTCCCAGTGATATTTTTTTCCTTCTTTGAACTGGAATATGGTTCTCGATGCATGGGAGTTCATGCCTGCATCCAGCCCGGTATTGGCATTCACATATTGAATGTTGCCGGAATATTCATTGGTCCATTTTCCTTTGAGGTCTGTCTCTGATACCGCAAACCTGTTGTAATAAGCTACTCCGGCGATCTTATCCCAGTCGCTGTTATCATTCAATGGACCAAACTCCAATTCGAAAGTTTTTTTATCAGGAGTAACAAATTCAATGTACACTCCCCTTCCTCCATAATAATTTTTCTTGAAAAAAAATACACGCACCTGTTTACCTGTGGCAGTTTCAATTGCATCCGCTTCTGCCATTTCTATAGCTTCCCATCCGCTTACCGTTTTAAATTCAAGATTCGAGATAGATTGATATTTGGGAGCGCCCAGCACAGACCAGGCAAATTTTAATCCACCCAGTAGATCCGGATTGTATTTGTCAACCTCATCGTGTTTATAATGGATCAGCGCTTTTACATTTCCTTTTACTGCCTGCACCCATTCCGGGTGAATGGTGCTGGTCCATCCATTATCGAAATTGGTGGTGTTGAATGTATAACCATCATTCACCGGGTTGCTGACCGGTCCCTGAACTGGTGGTGCAGGCTGCTGAACCGGTGAAGAAGCAGGTTTAATAATTTCCACAGATGAAAGCAGGCTTTCAATATCTGTCATGTAATCCTGGCTGTTGCTGCTCACCACTATACTGGCACACCTACCATGACCACTAAAGCTGGTGAGAATGGCATAGCAATCATTATTATTAAAAATGAAAGAGGCCGAACCGCTCTGGATCATGAAACCGTCTGACTCCACCACTTCACTTAATTGCGGAGCGGAGGAAGGACTGTAATTTTTTACTACAAGGTCCTGCCATTCACTTTGAAAATCCTGGTCCATAGATCCCTTGCTGGTGGTGCTTTTTACAATACTTAACTGGCACCAGGTTCTTTTAGCCTGGTCGATAGTGGTAAACACCACCATGGTTGACCGTTCTTCTTTTTTCCATCCCGCAGGAGTCACAAAACTGAGCAGGTCATAAGTTTCTTTCTGGGCGGAAGCTGCTAACATCATGCTGAAACATATCAATAGAAGAAATGATTTTTTCATGCTTTAATTTTTTTTGATCCTGATATTGCTGATGAAATATTTATTGGTTTCTCCCGAGCTAAGAGAGGAAAATGAGAGTGCATTAAAAAGGTGTGATGCCGGTAATGCTTTGGAAATGGTCAACAATTCTTTACCATCAACCAGTACCTGGAGTTTTTCGCCGGATTTAATTAAGGTGACTGCAATGCGGTTAAACGATTTGTTATTGGAGAATCCCGGTGCCTTCAGCCATTTGGTTTCATTGGAATACCCCAGTGGGAAAGGAAATTTTGTTTCCACCCTGGTTTCACCATCCCTACCGTCAAATCCCGGCCTGAAACTGACGCTGAAATAGGATTCAGCATTACCAGGACTGGTTTCTTTTACCAATTTCAAAGTCATTGCCTTTGCTCCCCAGGTAAAATCTTTTGCCGCCGCAAGATCAAAACTCAACGTGAAATTCTCCGGCAATGGTTTTTTTAACTGTACTGGTGTGATAGTGCAATCTCCGTTCAGTAAAACCCAGCTACCTTCCACTCCTTCGGGTTGCACTACCGTGGCCTTTAATCCTTCCGCTGAGATAGAAGATTTCCAGCCATTAGGAATTTTTCCCACGCTGCCGGATGAAAAATCTTCGAAGAAATGAATGGTGTTGTCAGCAGCGTTTTTTTTAGCCTCCTGTGACAACTCCCGGTTAACAACGGCCTCCTGGTAGGTAGGTGAACGCAAGGGAACATATTGGGACTGCGTTGAACCATAGAAATAGTTGTAAACGTAATCGAAATTGAAATTGTTCAAAATCGATTCATGAAGGTGTTGGTTAAATGGCTCCCTGGGCATCCCTAAAGTCCACCTGATCACCAGCCATTGTGGTTCATC
>JAEYUA010000172.1 GCA_023433755.1 Bacteroidota bacterium
CCGCAGCTTCCATGAAGAACAGGTCAAAAAGGAAAAACTGGAAGAGGAGATTAAGGCGATGATCAGGAAGGAATAAGCCAATGGCTATTGGCCATTAGCCATTGGCTTTCCTCTTAATGCCGCATCCCTGCGACCTGGAGGTTTTGACTGATACTTCCTTACCACCAACCGCTTCATCAATGGCTTCTTTAAGGTGTTTGCGTTTGACTGCATCGCCATCATTGGGATTGTCGTCAATGGCGCCGTGATAAACGAGCTTGCCATTCTTGTCAAACAAAAAAACTTCGGGTGTGCGTTTCGCACCGAAGGCATCCGCCAGTACAGAATTCTCATCAACCGTATAATACCATTTGTATCCCTGCTTGCCGGCATACTTTACCATGGCATCATAAGAATCTTCGGCATCACGTTGTCCTTCGTTTGAATTGATCAGCACTACACCCACTTCCTGATCCATTGCATATTTCGCTATTTCATTGGTACGGCCCTGGTTCTTGATCACCCAGGGACAGGTATTGCAACTGAACATCACCAGCAGGCCGTTCTTTTGAACAGCATCCTTTAACGAGATTTCCTTACCACTGACATCCTTCATTTTTACATCAGCTTTGGGAATGGAAGATCCCAGGGGCAGGTCTTCAGTTGGACTGAAAGCGGCAAGACCAATCGCTACCATGGCCAGGCCAGAAAAAAACAGTTTTTTCATATCATGATATTTTAAAAAGGTTGACAGGTAAAAAATCCGGGCATTACGAATTTATTGATTTTGTGAAGGGAAAGGAATGGCTTTACATGAAATAACAAAAATTCTACACAAGCGGAAAATGGTTAGTTCCGGCTTACAAGCAGGGCCTTTTCAGCTTTTTCCAGCTTCAGGTTGGTAAGCGTCACGTTTAGCTCGAAACCCATGAGCAGGGCCAGTGAATTGGCATAGATCAAAGACATCAGGATAAAAATAGCTCCAATGGAACCATACAGTTTATTGTAAGTATTGAAACTGTTCACATACCAGCTCACCAGTATTGTTGCCACGATCATCAGCGTGGTGGCAAATACAGCACCCGGTGTTAACAGGGGCCATTTATTCGAAAGGGCAGGACCATTCTTATAAATGAATCCAATTACAAAAAACGTAAGCAGCACCAGAAAAACCCACCGGGTATCATGGATCATATTGCGCCAGAATTCACTTTCCACCCCCAGCCATCTCAAAACATTAGCCTGGGCAATCATCAGCAGGATACAAACGAATACCAGAAAAAAAACGATCAGGGTGAGTAATAAGGCCACTCTTCTCTGGTGCAGCATCTTTCTTTTCAAAAATCCAGGGTAATTTTTATCAAACGTACGCAGTACACCCATCATGGCATTGCTGGAGAAAATGATTGCCAGCAAAAGACCAAAAGAAAGCAGTTCATTGCGGGGCTGGTTCACAAAATCTTTCAGGAAATTAATGATCACCGCGTTATCTTTTTCCCCTGGTATCACATCCCGGATCAGGGAATACAACTGTTCCATGAATACATTGGAAATGGGCAGGTAAGGAATGAGGGTGAATAAAAAGATCAGCGTGGGCGGGATCGCCATCACAATATTGAAAGAGATGCCACTGGCTCTCTCAATTAGACTGGTGCGCCGGAGCTGGTTGATGAAAGGCTTCCAGACCTCGTAAATGGAAAGACCATGGAACCCGGGCAAATAAGTTCTTTTACTTTGCCCGATGATAGTTCGGCCTGGCATGGATGCCGAGAATTTTTTACTGAGGTATGAACGGAAAGCCATTACTGGTTGCTGTTTTGCTGCTCCCTTCTTTTTTTATCCGCGGCCAGGTAATCATCTCTCTTCCTCAAATGTTCTTCATAGGAAGCACTGAATAAATGCCCGCCTAATCCCGGTTTGGCCACAAAATATAAAAACGGGGTGGTGGCAGGTGAAAGCACTTTATCAATGGTGGTCCTGGAGGGTGTACAGATAGGCCCGGGAGGTAGTCCCTTATTCACATAAGTGTTATAGGGCGATTCCACCTTCAGGATCGCTCCTGCAATTCTTTTTAGCCCAAATTCTTTTGTGGCAAACTTCAACGTGGGATCTGCCTGCAGCGGCATGCCTATCCTCAGCCTGTTGAGGTACACACTGGCAATGGTATCCTTTTCCCTGTTGAGTGTTGTTTCTTCTTCAATAATAGAGGCCAGCGTATGCACTTCAACCGGCGTTAAGGAAAGCTGTGAGGCTTTCTGCTTTCTTTCCTCGTTCCAGAAAGAGGATGATTCCTTCACCAGCTTTTGATAGATGGTGGCGGGATCTGAATTCCAGAAATAAGTGTAGGTATCCGGAAGTACCTGCCATAAGGCTGTTTCAGGCGTTGCATTGTAAAGCCGCATGGAATCCGCATTGCCAAAAAATTGCATCATTTCAGTTGAATCCGTTTCAAATAACCTTCCCACCATCCTGGCAAAATCTTCTCTTGTCCTGATCTTGGTGATCACCAGGTCAACCGGCGACTGGTTGCCATTTCGCAGCGTGCGCACGATGTTCAACAAAGAACTTCCTTCTTTGATTTCATACTTACCAGGCCTGATCCGGTCCCAGTATTTCATACGGGTGGCCAGGAAATCAAATGCGGTGATATTGCTGACAAGATTATTTTTTTCAAGGGAGTCAAGGACGGCTTTACGAGTAGCCGCCTTGCTGCTGATATAAAGCGCTTTTTTATCCTGGCTGAACCCTGTTCCCGGGCCAAGAATGATCCAGGCTGAGATTCCGGCGCCTACCAATACGATCAATAAAAGGATAAGGATGATCTTTTTCATACGTGTTTCAAAGTAAACAAAAAACCCTGTCTTGGGGACAGGGCTTTTTACTGAATGTTTTATTATTTATTGAACAGGTACTGTGTTGGCGGGTGTTCCGGCGGGTGCAGGTGCCGGGGCTGATTGCTGGGTTGGCGGCTGAACCTGTGGACGGCGGCTGCCGGGAATGAACAGGGTTGAAATGATGCAAAGCACACCAATAACCGCTGCAAAAATCCAGGTTCCTTTTTCAAGAACATCCGTTGTTTGCTTTACGCCCATGAACTGGGTGCTGAAGCCGGCGATATTGCCTGCAAGGCCACCACCTTTTGGATTTTGTACCAGCACAATCAGGCTTAAAATGATACAGGCTATAATTACAAGAATCAAAAAAAGAATTGTCATCACGAACGCTTTAAATTTTCAATACGGGCAGCAAAGTAAGCCTTTTTAGAGGGATTGAGCAAACTTAATTTGTTATAAGTTTCAATGGCTTTTTCCCTGTTTCCCTGCTTCAGCCATACCTCCGCCATGGTCTCCGTTACCACTTCGGACTGGTGCACCGAGTCTTCGGCCATATGCTGCACTTTCTCCTCCGACTGGCTGGGCTGGGCAGCAGGAACAGATGCAGGAATTTTTTTCATGGTCCTAAGCCATTCTGTAAAACTTTTTAACTGCCTTCCAAATTGATCTTTGGGTTCGCTCTCCTGCGAAAGTTTAATACCCTGCGAAGCAAAATAGTCAACCGTATGATAAGGCTCAAAACTGAGTTCTGCCTTTGGCTCCTCCGTGAACTGCACCGGGCCGGGAATAGAAATTGTGTCCGCTTCAGTTTCCCGGGCAATGCTCCTTTCCAATATCACTTCATCTTTGGCAACGATTTCTCCAGGCATTTCTTCCAGGCTAACCTCTGAATGCTCCCGTGTTTCATTTATATGATCCGGCACTGGAATTTCATTCACTGCAGTGTCATCTTCCACCACAACAGGAGATGGTTGAACCTTTTCATTTTCTTCGGGTTGAAGAGGTGCCTGCCATTCGTCCTGCCTGGAAATAGTTACAGGTTCATTTACAAGGAAGCGGTCGGAGGCGATAAAATATTCAAAAGCAACAGGGTTATGGTAATAAAGAACAGAACGTTGCAACTGCGACTGGTAGGCAGCAGGATTATTTTGTTCCTTAAGTTTTTCCAGCAACAGGAACTGGGCAGGAGCAAAATAGGGATACTTGTTTACCAAAGACCGGATGTCTTCGATGTCACATTCTTCCAGTGAATTTTTATGGAGAATCTGCTGAGCCAGCACATGTATTCGATCGCTCATGCGGCAATTTACATTACCAATTGGAAAAAAGACGATTGAATATTTCATCCGTCAGGTTACGGATCATTTCATCCAGCAACCGGGCTTCGGCAGATTGAAGTGACTGGTTGGCATCAAAATCAAACTGCCGTGTGATATCATATTCCACTGTCTCACTCTTAAGATTGTCCAGCTTCACAATATGAACTGTTACAGTAAGCCTGTTGATGGAAGTTTGTGATTGCCCATTAGCGGAAGTGATACCCGCTGTGGTTACGGAATATTCCCTGATCTCCCCGCTGATATCCCAATGCGCATTGTTTTCATTATTGGTTTGCGAAAGGCGTGTCTGGTTAACGATCTTTTGCTTGAGCCTGTCGGTAAGGTTAGGACTCAATTGCGGGTTTACATAAGCTGCACGGTTCTCAATAAACTGAACCCTTACTGTTTTTACATTGGGATCCAGGTTCACGTCACGGAAACTGTAACAACCAAAAAATGCTGTGTTCACCAGAAAGAACAGGAGGAGGAGAGCAGGAAGTGTGAATTTATTTTTCATCGCAGATTTATTGGTCGATATCGTATTCTTTCAGTTTGCGGTATAGTGTTCTTTCACTGATGCCCAGGTCAAGTGCAGCATCCTTTCTTTTGCCGCGGTGCTTTTTGAGGGCTTTGATGATCAGTTCTTTTTCCTTATCCATGATGTTGAGGCTTTCTTCCACTTCCTCATGTTCATGAATCTCGTTATGATGCATCACCACGGGGGCAGGTGCAGGCAGGTTTGAAGTTACCAAAACCGGCTGTGGTATTTCGTGAGTTTGCAATTCTTTAACCTGGTTGATGATGGCCGCGTTCTGCTGCACATTCTGTGGATTTTGAATCACCTCTAAAAACAATCTTTTCAGTTCCGTTACATCTCTCTTCATATCAAAAAAGAGTTTGTAAAGGATCTCTCTTTCATTATTGAATTCGTGGCTGTCGGCCTGGCCATTCACCAGCATGGGCAAACGGTTGGCGCCATTATGTGATACGGGAATGAATTTATCGAGTTGCCGGCCATTCACCTGCTTGTCGGTAGATAATACGGAGATCTGTTCAGCGATATTTTTCAACTCCCTTACATTACCCGGGAAAGGATAGGCCATGAGTTTTAGCCTGGCCTCTTCGTCGAGTTGTACCGGGGCTGTTTTATAACGGTCTGCAAAATCAACACTGAATTTTCTGAACAGAAGAAAAATATCTTCCTTCCTATCACGCAGGGAAGGCACCCTGATGGGCACTGTATTCAAACGGTAATAAAGATCCTCCCTGAATTTTCCGTTCTGTACCAGTTGCAGTAATTCTTTATTGGTAGCGGCGATCACTCTTACATCCGTCTTTTGGGTTTTAGAAGAACCTACCCGTATGAATTCTCCACTTTCCAACACACGCAGCAAACGGGCCTGGGTGCCTAAGGGCATTTCACCTATCTCGTCAAGGAAGATGGTGCCCCCGTTAACTGTTTCAAAATAACCTTTACGGCTGTCAACAGCACCGGTAAAAGAGCCTTTCTCATGCCCGAATAATTCGGAATCTATAGTGCCTTCGGGGATGGCGCCACAGTTAACCGCGATAAAAGGATTGTGCTTCCTTGCGGACAGCGAATGAATGATATGAGAAAAGGCTTCTTTGCCCACACCGCTCTCGCCGGCTATCAGAACTGTTAGATCGGTATTGGCCACCTGCACGGCCACTTCCAGCGCATAATTGAGCGCGGCTGAATTACCGATAATGCCAAACCTGTTTTTAATGCTTTGTAGATCCATTCTTTGATTCGTTATACTATTTCACCAAGCAGGGTAGCCTGGGTGCAGTTGATCACCTTTACCCATGCATAGTCTCCTGGTTTCAGATTTTTTTCATTTTTGGGAAATACAATCACCTTGTTCTGGCTGTTTCTTCCCATCCAGTCACGCTCATTCTTTTTGGAATCAGCTTCTATCAGCACCTGGAAGGTCTTTCCAAGGTCTTTCTGGTTGCTTGCATGTGATAATTGTCCCTGCAGGTTCACAATCTCCTGCAGTCTTCTTTTTTTCACTTCCAATGGGATATCATCTTCATACCTGCGTTGCGCCAATGTGCCGGGACGTTCACTGTAAAAAAACATGTAACTAAGGTCATAGCCCGCATACCGCATCATTTCAAGTGTGTCCTGGTGGTCTTCTTCCGTTTCGGTACAGAAACCGGCGATGATGTCAGAACTGATCCCGCATTCCGGGAGGATCTCCCTGATCCTGTCCACTTTCGCTTTATACCATTCACGGGTGTAGCTCCGGTTCATCAACTGCAATACTCTTGTGGACCCACTCTGTAAAGGAAGGTGAATGTATTTGCAGATATTATCATAACGCGCCATGGTGGTCAGCACTTCATCCGTGATATCCTTGGGATGCGAGGTGGAAAATCTGACCCTGAGTTCAGGAGAGATCAGCGCTACCATTTCAAGAAGCCTGGCGAAGGTTACAGGGGCACCGTCTGCTTCGGGCTGGAAATAATAACTGTCAACATTCTGCCCCAGCAGGGTCACTTCTTTATAGCCCTGGTCAAACAGGTCCTGGCATTCGCGGAGAATGCTGGCCGCGTCACGACTTCTTTCACGACCTCTTGTAAAAGGCACCACGCAAAAGGAACACATATTATTGCAACCCCTCATGATACTGACAAAAGCAGAGATGCCATTACTGTTCAAACGTACCGGTGCAATATCAGCATACGTTTCATCGCGGCTCAGCAGAACATTCACACCTTTCTGCCCGCTGCCCGCTTCCGTGATCAGTTGGGGAAGGGTTCGGTAGGCATCCGGACCAATCACAAGGTCTACCAGTTTTTCTTCTTCAAGAAATTTCGACTTGAGGCGTTCAGCCATGCAACCCAATACACCGATGAGGGTGGATGGGCGATTCTTTTTCAGCTTTTTGAATTCTGTAAGTCTTTTACGCACGGTCTGTTCAGCCTTCTCCCTGATAGAACAGGTATTCAGGAGGATCAGGTCTGCTTCTTCAAAATTTCGGGTAGCCCCGAAGCCTTCACCTGTGAGAATGGAAGCAACGATCTCGCTATCGCTGAAATTCATCTGGCAACCATAACTCTCGATATAAAAACGCCTTGAAAACTGGTTAGGATCATTTTCAAACGGGGCATAAGCCTCCCCCTGTCTGGTTTCATCGTGTAAGCGGGGAAGCAGGGTGGTCACATCCATATTCAGAAAATCTTGTGCGCAAAGATAATCAATTCAAAGGGGCTTTGTGACAGGATGACAGATTTTAAGAACTATTTGAAGTTATCTTTGCGGCAGATGAAACGCCTCCTGCTCTTCCTGTGTTTACTAACTGGATTACAATCCTTTTCCCAGCAAAATCCCGGAATTATCATTGGAAATGTGCTTGATGAAAAAAGCCAGGCGCTTGAAGGGGCAACCGTTCAGCTTGTTCGTTTTACTGACAGCAGCAGGATCTCCACCGTCACTGACAGGAATGGTGCCTTCCACCTGGCCAATCTCCCGTTCGGTTATTATAAATTTCGCGTAAGCTTTATTGGTTTTAACACACTTACCCTAGATAGTATTCATGTACGTGAGGAAAGATTTGATTTCAATTTAAATGATGTCATTCTTAAAGCTTCATTGGAAGGCTCCAGCATGGAAGAAGTTGTGGTTTATCTCGAAAAACCGCTGATCCAGAGCAAGGATGGAAATATAACATTCAACGCGGGCGAATCGGCCCTGAGTGCAGGCAGCACCGCCAGTGAGCTGCTTACCAATGTGCCTCTTGTAACCAAGGATCCCAGTGGTAAACTGCTGGTAAGAGGCAAGGAGCCCCGCATACTGGTAGATGACAAACCGGTTGAACTGAACCTTGAACAATTGCAGGACCTGTTGGAGGCCATGCCCGGCAGTTCCATTGAAAAGATTGAAGTGATGACCAATCCTCCCGCTCAATATGCCAATGAGCAGGGTGGGGTGATCAATATCACAACCAAAAAAGGAAGTGTGGGGGTAAGCGGAAGGGTATCGGCCTTTGGCGGAACAAGAGGCCAGTTCGGGGGCAATGGTAGTTTTAATTACAGGAAACAGGGTTTCTCACTGAATATAAATACCGGTGCAGGTTACAACAGGTTTGAAGGTGAAGCTTATTCAAGGAGGCAGAACCTGGGCAATAACCGCCAGTTTAATAACAATTCGGAATACCTCAACCGCAGCCTCCGTCCAAATTTCAGGATGAATCTCAATTATGAGCTCAATAAATTTCATGCGCTCAACTTTGTTTTACAGTATAACCAGAACAGCTATAACAACCGGAATTTAATTAATTACCGCAATCTTGACGGGGCAGGGCAGGTGGTTCACCTCAGCCGGCGACAGATCATCAATGAAGGTGATAATTACAATCCCAACTTAAACCTTACCTATACATTAAAAACAAAAAAGCCCGGTGAGAGCCTGAGACTGATCAGCAGTTTCAACCAATCGGACAACAACAGCAACCGTAATTTTTATCATCAATATATGAATCCTGATAATACACCCAATGGAAAGGATTCTTTAATGCAACAACTAAATAATAACCTGGTGAGGGGTTATAATATTAGGCTGAATTATGATCTGCCTTTCAATGAGCGGAAGACGCATCTCAACCTGGGAGGCATGTACGCTGCCAGCCGTTCGGCGATCGATGCTGACGCGAGATTTTACCGCAGTTCAGATAAAACATGGAATCCCCTGGATG
>JAEYUA010000182.1 GCA_023433755.1 Bacteroidota bacterium
CAAATTAAAGGAAATTATTTTTTACCAAACTTGATTCATCATCTTTAACAATTAACCGATATTCGCGTTCCATCATCTCTTATCCATGAATATACTTTTACTCGGCTCCGGCGGCAGGGAACACGCACTGGCATTCAAACTTTCCCAAAGCTCTCACTGTTCCAGGCTTTTCATTGCACCGGGCAATGCGGGAACGGCACAGTGCGGCACCAATCTTGATTTCAGCGTTAATGATTTTGAAGCAATAGAAAAAGCCTGCACCGGTCATAACATCGGTATGGTGATCGTTGGTCCCGAAGAGCCGCTGGTGAAAGGCATTGCAGATCATCTCAGGTCGAATGCACAGTTGAAGAACCTGATGATCATTGGACCCGACAAAGAATCCGCCCAGCTTGAAGGCAGCAAGGCCTTCGCGAAAGCTTTCATGGCCCGCCATGGCATACCCACTGCCAGCTACAGGGAGTTCACCGCTGAAAATTTTGAAGAAGGACTTGAATACCTCAAACAGCATCCGCTACCCATAGTACTGAAAGCCGACGGACTGGCCGCCGGTAAAGGTGTGATCATCTGCCAGAACCACGTGGAAGCCGTTGCAGAATTTGAACTGATGATCCAGCGTTCCAAATTCGGCGAAGCCGGCAAAAGAGTGGTAGTGGAAGAATTTCTTCCGGGCATCGAACTATCCGTATTTGCCCTGAGCGATGGGAAGACTTATGCTTTATTACCCTCTGCCAAAGATTATAAACGTGTGGGGGAAGGTGATAAAGGTCTCAATACCGGGGGCATGGGCGCATTAAGCCCCGTTCCTTTTGCTGATGAAGTTTTCATGGAGAAAGTGAGGACAAGAGTAGTGGAACCAACCATCAAAGGTCTGCAGAAAGATCATTTGGACTACCGAGGATTTATATTTTTTGGACTCATCAGTGTGAATGATGAGCCCTTTGTGATCGAATATAATTGCCGCATGGGTGATCCCGAAACCGAAGTGGTAATACCCCGCGTTAAAAATGACCTGGTAGAACTGCTGAAGGCCACAGCTAAGCAACAGCTCAATACAATCAAACTCGAAGTAGATAATCGTTATGCAACCACAATTGTTGCAGTGAGCGGTGGCTATCCCAATGACTATAAAAAAGGCTTTGCCATCACCGGGCTGGAACAGGAATTATCCGATGCCTGGATATTTCATTCGGGCACCAAAATGATTGATGAAAAGATCGTAACAAACGGTGGCCGCGTAATATGCGCCACAGCCCTGGCCCCAGACCTGGATGAAGCCATCAACCGCTCAAGGGATATAGTAGAATCGGTTCAGTTCGAAGAAAAATATTTTCGCAGGGATATTGGTTTTGAATTTTTATCAATCGAATCGGAGCCGCAGGAATAAATATACTGGCTCATTCATTTTCAAAGGATCCACTCACTACAAATAATTGTTATGGCCGACGTTCATTACCACGATTATCTGCAACTCGACAAGATACTGGGAGCCCAGGATCCTGAAAGCAATAAAAAAGACCTTTCAGCTCATGATGAAATGCTTTTCATCATCATCCACCAGGCTTACGAACTCTGGTTCAAACAGCTTCATCATGAAGCAGATTCCATTGTTGCCATCATGCGCAAACCGGCAGTGAACGACAATTCTCCAGAATTGCAGACCATAGTACACCGGATGAACCGGATGGTGGTGATTCTTCGTGTACTCATTCACCAGATCGATATACTGGAGACCATGACGCCCATGGATTTCCTTGACTTCAGGGATATGCTCAGGCCCGCCTCCGGTTTCCAGAGCTGGCAGTTCAAACTGCTGGAAGCCAAACTTGGATTGAAATTCGAATACCGTCACGGCAAGGAATACTACACAGCACAATTAAGACAGGAACATATTGATCTTATTAAAGAAGCTGAATCCATGCAGTCTTTCCTGCAATTGGTGAACGACTGGCTGGAAAGGATGCCTTTGTTTGACGACAAAATTTTATGGAAGGACTTTCCTGAAGCGGAAAATGATGAACATCCTTTCTGGACCGCTTATAAGCATGCTTATTCCAATAGCCTCGCGGAAGCGGAGAAAAATAACCTGGCCGCATTTGATGAGGTCATGTTCAAACATACTGAAACACATTACACACTGTCAGCTAAAGCCAACAGGGCAGCCCTTTTCATTATGCTCTATCGAGGCTACCCCTTATTGCAACTTCCTTTTCAGTTACTAAACAACCTACTTGAGATTGACGAACAATTAAGTACCTGGAGGCACCGCCACATGAACATGGTGCACCGTATGATTGGCACACGCATCGGCACCGGCGGAAGCAGTGGCAAGGATTATTTGAAATCAGCGGCTGACAAACATTATATCTTCAAAGAAATCGCACAACTTACTTCCTTCCTGATTGAACGAAGAAAATTACCTGTTTTACCAAAAGAGATTGAGAGTAAACTGGGCTTTGTTCAGGTTTGATTTCTTTTACCCAGCCTTCGCTAAAGCTTGCGCCTCCGCTAAAGCTTCAGCGCACGCGGACTGCTGGCACAGCACCAAGAAAGAAGGGCGCCAGGAAAAGTTGGAATCATTCTTTGCGTCCCTTTGCGCGGTGTCAACCGGAGCTTTAGCTAAGGTTGATCTTTGCGCCCTTTGCGTTTTGTTGTTTTCACTTTGAGTAGCTGAGGCCAATGGCCAAAAGCTAATGGCCAATGGCTTTCCTATACATCGGCGTTTTAATATCATGATAAAACAAAAACGTCCACCCTTCTTCGTTTCCCTGCTGCCACCATTTTTGTCTTAGCTGCATGGCCTTATCCGGATCATGATCATACTTTGTCTTGTATTTCACCTTCATCTGTTGGAGTTGCGGTGCATCATCACCTCCAAAAAAAATGATCTCTCCTTTTTCCTTTATCCAGAAAACCTGGTGGTGCATGGAATGGGCACCTGTATGCTCATAAAAAATATAATCATCAATTACTCCTTTGTCATCATGCATAAAACGCACCTGGTGCGACTGTAGCAGCGGTTCAATATCATCTGTTACATAAGAAGGAAATCCTTTGCTCCAGGCATGATCCAATTCTCTTTCCTGGATATGATAAGTTGCGGAAGGAAAATTCAGTACCCCTCCTGGAGCGAACTTTCCCGATGAGGGATTGCTAATACCCCCCGCATGATCCTTATGTAAATGGGAAAGCAATACTTTGGTGACCGCTTCGGGCTGGTATCCTGCCTTCCTGATATTTTCATGAATCTGCAGTTTGCCCTCCTTCTCAAATCCCAAGCCCATATCAATCAGCAACAGGTCCTTGGAGGTTTCAATAAGAAAAGGCTGAACCTCCACCAGCAGGCTACCCCTGGGCCGGTCATTCAATTGTTCTGTTTCTTCATCAAAAGGAACAAAGAGCTTGGTATGATCAATGGTAAACGAACCCTCGGAGAGTGGGAAAACCTTCATATTGCAAAGAAACAGAAACAGAGCGAAGTGCGGATACCCGCTCCCCACTCTCTACCTCCGCTCTATCTCAGTACCATTGCCCGGTCCGCATCAAGCCTGATGAGGATAAACAATAGAATAGTGAAGGTGAGCAGGGCTGTTCCACCATAACTGATAAATGGCAGTGGAATACCAATCACAGGTGCAAGACCAATGGTCATGCAAACATTGATAAAGATGTGGAAGAAAAAAACTGATGCAACTCCATAGGCATAACAACGGCTGAAGACCGAACGTTGTCTTTCCGCCACTGCCACTATGCGGAAGAGAAGCAGAAGGTATATAGCCAGCACCACCGTGGTGCCTATAAAACCAAAGCCTTCTCCTATGGTGCAGAAAATGAAATCTGTTCTTTGTTCAGGTACAAAATCGTAGCGGGTCTGGGTGCCTTTCAGCAATCCTTTCCCGGTTACCCCACCTGATCCAATGGCGATCTTAGACTGGCGCACGTTATAATCGGTCGGATCATCCTTACTTCTTTCTTCCAGTTCCAGTTTTAGCTGGTCTTCCGGGCTCATATACTCCTTTGGAACGTCACGCCCAATGGTGCTGAAGATCCTTTCCACCTGGTAAGGTTTCAATACAGACTTGAATAAAAACGGAACACCGAATAATTGTATGGCGATACAGATGGCACCAATAAAAATAATCTTGACTAAAACAGTTTTATCCCGCCTGATCTGGCGCCAGCTAAAATAGACCATCAGCAAAACGATACCCAGGATGATCAATGCCAGCAGGTCCTTATCTACCAGCAGGGTAGCCACTACCAGGGCGGCCACGGAAAAACCAACGATCAAAATGGTGGCGGGCAAACCTTCGCGGTACATAACAATGAAGAAGGAAAAATAAACAAGCGCGAGTCCTGTCTCGCTCTGGGCTATACTTAAAATCGCGGGAAGTAAAGCAATCGCGGTCGCAATCAGTTGGGACCTGGTTTTGCTGAAATCCTGGTCAGGCAGGGACAAATATTTCGCGAGTGCCAGGCATACGCAGACCTTACAGAATTCTGCAGGCTGGAACTGGAACCCACCCAGCCTGATGATGGATTTTGTTCCCTTTACTTCTGAACCAAAAGGAAAAACAAGTATCAAAAGAAAAATTCCAATGGCATACCAGAGGTTGGCCGTTGCGGGAAAAAATTTACTGTCGGTCAGCAGTATAAAAACAGCGATCACCGCAGCTATCGAAAAAAAATAGAACTGCTTACTGTAATCTGTTTTGAAGGAAAAAAAACTTGAAAGAGATTCGCCATCCCTCCAGGTGGCACCATAAATGGCCATGATGCCAATACCAACAAGCAGCAGGTACAACCACACCAGGCTCCAGTCCACTCCTTTTGAAATTCCAGGCTGTTGTCTGCTCATCAGGCAACACTCCTTTTCTTTTTCACCTCAAATTCTTTACCCGGTATCAGCATTTCTTCCTTTTTGAAATAATACGTAGTGCGTGAAGGCGGTTGTACTGGTGGTGCTGGTGCGGCAGTTGCGCCCTTGCGCAGGTACTTTCTCAGCATGGTACTGTCACCATATTTTTTAGCCCACTCTTCTGCCCTGGTGGAATCAAAAATGAATTGCTCTACGGCCAGGATTGAAGGCATGAGGTTCTTTTTAGAAAGCTCTTCTGCTTTTTTCACACTCTCTGCTCTCAAGGTATCATTCAGGTATTTTTCAATTATGAGTGATGCGATAGGAGCAGCGGAGGTAGAACCATAACCTGCATTTTCCACCACCACGCAAATGGCAATTTTTGGATTTACTCTCGGGGCAAATGCCACAAACATGGAGTTTTCATTCAGCTCCACTTTTTTCCTGCGGATGATTCTGAAGTTTTGTGCAGTACCTGTTTTGGCGCAAATTTCAATACCTGGAATATTGGCTGCCCTCGCTGTTCCCCTGTCCACCACATCCTGCATTCCCCAGATCACAGCATTGAATGCTGAATCCGAAATATGTGTAAGTGGCTCATGCTTTATACGGAAAGGTTTCATCAGCGTATCCGACTCCGTTTCATCATCCACACCTTTTACAAAATGTGGTGTGTAATAATAGCCTTTGTTGGCAATGATGCACATGGCATTGGCAAGCTGCAAGGGCGTGGAAGTCATTTTATCCTGGCCAATGCCCAGGGTAAGATTGGTACAGGAATTCCATACATTACGGTACTCCTTGTTATAATCCGATGAATCAGGAATATTACCCCTGTCCTCACTCGGCAGGTCTATGCCAAGCCTGATACCCAGGCCAAATGCATTCATGTAATCCTTCCAGGCCTGGTATCCATCTTTTACATTTCCATATTTGGGATTATCTGCCACCATCCGGTAAACATGTGTAAAGTATGAGTTACAGGAATTGGCAATAGCCCTTCTCAAATTGGCTGCATGGCCTGCATCCTTATGTGTACATCCTGGCTTGCCATGACCACATGCATAATAGCGTCCGCTACAGGGATAACCAAAGGCGGGTGTGATCAAACCTTCATTCAATGCTACCAGTCCGCCAAGTGGTTTAAATGTAGAACCGGGAGGATATTGCCCTTTGATAGCCCTGTTGAGCAAAGGCCTTGAAACATCCAGGACAAATTTGCTGTAGGTCTTCCTGAAATTGGGACCTGTAAGATCCTCCGGGCTGAAATTAGGACCGGATACCATTGTAAGTATTCCACCGGTTTGAGGTTCAATGGCTACTACAGCGCCCACTTTATTCTGCATAAGCTTTTCAGCAAGCTGCTGCAGTTCAATATCAACGTAAGTATGAAGTGCCCTCCCTGCCGTTGCGGGTTCATCCATCTCACCATTGGCATACGATCCCTGCACCCTGTTCTTATTATCCTTAATGAGAAACTGCACACCTCTTTTTCCCATCAAAATACTTTCATAATAAGATTCAAGACCAGTACGGCCAATATAGTCGCCCGACTGGTAAAAATTATTGGTTCTTTCAATGATGGCCTTATCCACTTCACCGATATAACCCATGAAATGCGCGCCGGCGTTATATGGATAATCACGCACTGGTCTTTCCTGGAGAAAGAAACCACTTCCAAAGCGCCACATGTTTTCCTGGAGCCTTGCATGTTTTTCAGGTGTGAGCAGGTCTTCAAATGCCGAAGGCCTTGTTCTGCCACCCTTGATAATGGCATTAAGCATTTTCTGGTTAAAGCCCGCCTCGTCAATTTCCAGCAAACGGCAGAGATAAGCAGTATCCAGGTCTTTTACTTCCGAGGGGGTTACCATCAGGTCGAACATGAGGGTATTCTTCACAATAGGATTGCCCTTGCGGTCATACACAATTCCTCTTGCCGGGTAAATGGTTTTACGAATGAGCGCATTCTGTTCTGCCAGGATGGTGTATTCACTGGACATAACCTGTAGGTTGAACAATTGCCCGATCATGATCAGGAAGGCAATTACAAACAGGATCCGTATAATGTAGCTTCGTGACTGGTTAAACACAGGTTTTTTATTGCGGGGTAATAAAGGGGCGCAATTGCCATACAAATTTGATTAAAGCTCCGGTGATATCAAAAGAAGAATGGCAAAGATTTCTTATAATTTTTTTAAAAGGTGGTTTTTCTTTTTTAACCCTGTAATTCTACCAGGTCAATCTTGAATTTTTACATCCCGGGCCTCCGCATTTATTAAGCAGTATTGGTCCGGAACTTAAGCCTTCGTGGAAAAAGCAGTTCAACTGTAAAGATCAGCAGCATGCTGATGCCCGTTGTAGCACCCACTTTTATTGCAAAAGCTACTGGATTACCAAGGTCAAGCCATTCCAGCAGGTAAAGGTAGGTATGATGAAGCAGGGTGAGTACAAAAGCATATACGGTATAGGGCGCCCAACCCATGGCCCTTGGCGATGGTTCGCGGTAATTGAATTCAGCAGTATCCTTTGGGGTAAGCAGGTTGATGATGAATGGCCTGGCATAGGCAATCAGCACACAGGCTGCTGCGTGAAGACCGGGGGTGTTGGTGAAATAATCGAGTGAGAGACCGGTTGCAAAGCCAATCAGCAATAAGGAGATCCTTGAAAGACTGAAAGGAAGCCAGAGAATAAAAAGATAATAAAGAACAGGTATCACAAAACGGTGCAGGTGGATCTTGTCGAGAATATAAACCTGCACGAGGATGAATACAATGAGGCGGAAGATATTTTTTACCAGGTCACTCAATTGCTTGTTCTTTTTTGTTGGTCAACTTTCCTTTCTGTATCTCTCTGCAATTGCACCTGTTCATTACGCTGCAGGTTTTCCACAACAAACACCTGCTGAACATTGCTGAAGTTAACTGCCGTTTTGATTTTTAAAAGGTAAAAACCAGTGGCGGGATCACTGTTTACCTGGGCAACAGTTCCGATAATCCGGTCAGGCGGATAATTATAAGTGACTTTGCTGGTCAGCACGGTATCTCCCACTTTCACTTCCACACTTTTACCAATACCTTCCATCGTTACATATCTTGTATCCTTGCCATCCCACCTGATACGCCCCGCATCATTGGTTTTTTTGAGGGCGGCGCTTACCGAGTTCTGCACATGCAGCAGGGTCATTACCGAACTGAAATTCGGGCTCACGTTCACCACCTGTCCCACTACTCCTCCGTCGGAACTGAGCACCGACATATTATCCCGTATACCATAGTTGGAGCCCCTGTTGATCTGCAGGTAGTTTTTTTGCGAGTTAAGATCATTATAAACCACCTTGGCATCCCTCCATAAATACCGGCGCACACCCATAGTGGTATCAATGCGTACAGAATCCACAACCAGGGTTTCATTAGTATCAGGAAAAGCAAAATTGGATTGTAATAGATTCAAGAGAGAATCATTCATCCGGTGTACCCTTTTATTTTCTTCACCCTGGTGAAAATAATCATCCAGCTTATCCACTTGGGTATTCACGCTACCGGTGATCTCGTTGGCCACACCAAGGAAAGCAGCGTGATGGAGCTTATTGAATTTAAAAAACATCCATAAAGCAAAAACCTGCAGCACTACAAATGCCAGGAAGGTAATATTGCTACGGATGAAGAGGAAGATGTTACGCATTGCAAAAGGCCATTGGCCAATGGTTATTGGCCATTAGCTATCTCATCACAAAAGGATAACGGTCATAATTTTTCAAAGCTAATCCTGTGCCACGAACCACGCTCTTCAATGGATCATCGGCTACGTGAACGGGTAATTTGATTTTTTGGCTTAACCTTTTGTCAAGGCCTTTCAACAGGGCACCGCCACCAGTGAGGTAAAGTCCGCGCCTGTAAATATCAGCGGCCAGTTCGGGAGGTGTTTGCTCGAGGGCTTTCAGGATGGCTTCTTCCATTTTGAAGATGCTCTTGTCCAGCGCCTCGGCTATTTCCTGGTAACTCACCATGATCTGCTTGGGAATACCCGTAACAAGGTCACGTCCATTCACCGGGAGATCATCAGGAGGATTATCGATATCCTTCATGGCAGCACCGATCTGGATCTTGATCTGCTCCGCGGTCCTTTCACCAATCAACAGGGAATGGTAACGGCGCAGGGCTTCCATGATATCTGCCGTGAATTCATCACCCGCAATCCTGATCGATTGATCACAAACAATACCAGCAAGGGCGATAACGGTTATTCCCGTTGTACCACCACCAATATCAATGATCATATTACCAACGGGCTCTTCCACATCTATACCAATACCCAGGGCCGCGGCCATGGGTTCGTGAATCAGGTAAACTTCCTTGGCACCCGCCTGTTCGGCACTGTCGCGCACTGCTCTTTTTTCTACCTCGGTAATGGAAGAAGGAATGCAGATCATCATACGCCAGCTAGGAGGGAACAGGGGCTTCTTAGGGTAGACCATTTTAATCATTTCCCTCAGCATGAGCTCGGCTGCATTGAAATCAGCAATCACACCATCCTTGAGGGGTCTTACGGTCTTAATGCTTTCGTGGGTTTTTTCATGCATCATCAGGGCACGCTTGCCAACGGCCAGAACTTCTTTGGGGTTGTTGCGGTTCAGGGCCACGATAGAGGGTTCATTCACTACGACTTCGTCATTGTGGATTATCAAGGTATTGGCGGTTCCTAAATCTATCGCTATTTCCTGCGTGAACCAGTTAAATAGTCCCATGCTACTGTATTGGATTTAATATTTTATAGGTTGTCTGCAAAATTGGAGTAAATAAATTGAAAAGTCAAAGTAATTAAGAATGCGCATGATATATTTTTTTCAGGGAATGAAGCTGTTGGAATGCCAGCGAAAAGTTCAAAGTCCGAAGTTCAAAGTCAGAGTCCTCAAAATCAGCAATGACTACTCTCCGCGCAATCTCATTTTCCTCCTTTTCTCTGCGGTAAAAAAAACAACCATAAAACACCTCAAATTCCCGGTGATTTTCCCCTGCCGTTCACTCAACCCAAGGTTAATTTTCCTCCATGCATCAATTGACCCCCAGGTGGTGGAGTAAAATGCCGTTTGTGAGACTTCTTCCTTCTTTAATTACCGGGATCATTCTTCATTTTCATTTCCAGTTTCAAATCAAGCTAATACTGGTGGTATTTATTTGTTCATTTACAACATTAGCTGTTTATGCTTTTCTCCCCATCACCATTAAATTCAGGTTCAGTTACCTCTCGGGACTTCTCACTTCCATCATTCTCATTTCCGGCGGCAGTCTCCTTGCTTTTAAAAATGACATCCGCAACCATTCCGCCTGGATCGGCCATCAGCCTCCCGACACCACTCTTTCAATAATTACCCTTACTGAGCCACTTGTGATCAAACCCAATTCCTTCAAAGCCCAGGCTCATATCCAGACAGTTAGCACCGGGAAAGCACCAGGCAAACAGGCAGAGATCATCATCTATTTCAAAAAAGATTCTGCCTTCCGTCACCTTTCTTATGGAAGTAAAATGCTAACCCGCAAAAAACTTCAGCCGATTCAAAACAGTGGCAACCCGGGTGCATTTGATTACAGGCGTTATTGCCTTTTCCAGGGTATTACCCACCAGCTTTACCTTACACCTGCTGATATCTATGAACTTCCCGGTAAATCCACCAACGCCTTCAGATCCTTCATTTTTGATTGCCGCACCTGGGTGGTTAAAACCTTGCAGCAATATATTCCGGGTAAAAAAGAACAGGGTTTAGCCGAGGCCCTGCTGATCGGTTATAAGGATGATCTTGACAAAAACCTGGTTCAATCTTACAGTAACACAGGAGTGGTTCATGTGATTGCCATCTCCGGGCTTCACCTGGGTTTGATCTATGCCATCCTCCTGATGCTGACCAGGCCAATAAAAAAATTACGGCGACTGGCCTGGCTACGATTGTTACTTGTGATCACTTCACTCTGGATCTTCAGCATCCTCGCGGGCGCACAACCTTCAGTACTCCGGTCCGCGGTCATGTTCACCTTCCTCGCATGCGGGGAGGTGATCAACAGGAAGGGTTCCGTGTATAATACCATGGCCATGTCAGCATTTCTTTTGCTTTGTTACCAGCCCTACTGGCTTTGGGATGCCGGTTTCCAACTTTCGTATTCTGCTGTGCTGAGCATCATAGTTTTTTACAGGCCTGTGTACAATTGGTTCTATTTCAAGAAAAGGCTGGCCGATGCGGTATGGAAACTCAATGCCGTTACCATTTCCGCTCAGTTGCTTACCATGCCGGTCAGCATTTATCACTTCAACCAGCTTCCCACCCTTTTCATGTTCACTAATCTTATTGCCGTGCCTTTATCAAGCCTCATTCTTATAGGTGAAATCCTGCTATGTGTTGTATCCTTTTTCAGCCTGCTTGCCAACTGGCTGGGTTACCTGCTTCACTGGTGCATTTTTCTCATGAACAGTTATATCGAAAAATTTGACCTGGTGCCCTGGTCGGTTTGGAGCGGGCTGTCAATTTCATTACTACAGGCGGTTATGCTCACTGCTTTTATCATTTTCTTCTGCACCTGGCTGATGGAAAAAATGCGATTACTGCTGTGGTTGTCGGGCATAGCCTTAATCATTTTTACCTCGATCCGTTTCTTTTCATTTTTTGAGGCCGAAAGAAGGTCAACCCTGATCGTTTATAATATCCCAAAACAAACGGCAATTGAGCTGATCAGGGGAAGAAGCCTACTTTTCTATGGCAATGCAACTGATCCTGGTTCAGTAAATTTTCATCTTAAACCCTCAAGGATACTTCACCGCACTAAGGCGGACAGCCTTCCATGCCCAGCGTTTTTCAGCCTGCATGGCCGCCAGGTGCTGATCCTAGACTCTTTGTACAGTTGGAAAAAACCTGCAAAAAAAACCAGGCTGGACCTGCTGGTTATGTCCGGCAACCCCAAAATCTACATCCGGGATCTTGTTGAAAGTTTTGAAATCAGGCAACTGGTAATAGATGGATCCGTTCCTGCATGGAAAGCAGCGTATTGGAAAAAGGATTGCAGGGAGGAGGGCATTCCCTTTCATGATGTTTCTGAAAATGGAGCATTCATCATGCATTTCTAGTCCCTACCTTTGCGGCTTCCCTGCCTTCGGGGTTTCGATTGCCTGCCTACAATTCTATTTCAATGAGCAAAAAAATTACATCAGCCCTTATTTCCGTTTTTTATAAAGACGGTCTGGAGCCTGTCGTTCGTTCGCTGCACAACCAGGGTGTTACCATCTATTCAACTGGCGGTACCCAGAATTTTATTCAAAACCTGGGCATTGAAGTGGTGCCTGTGGAAGAACTCACCTCTTATCCCTCCATACTCGGCGGAAGGGTGAAAACCCTTCACCCTTCAGTATTTGGTGGAATCCTGGGGAGAAGGCAGAATGAAGACGATATCAGGGAAATGCAGGAATACAAGATCCCGGTAATAGACCTGGTGATTGTTGACCTTTACCCGTTTGAAGAAACAGTTGCCAGCACCAGTGAAGAAAAGCTGATTATTGAAAAGATCGACATTGGCGGCCCCTCCATGATCCGTGCGGCTGCCAAAAATTTCTCTGATGTGACCGTAATTGCTTCAAAGGATGATTATGCCGGGCTGGTGCAATTACTGGAAAGCCAGCATGGCGAAATCACTCTTGATCAAAGGAGGGCGTATGCGGCTAAGGCTTTCAATGTAGTGACCAGCTATGATATTGCCATCAATAATTATTTCCATCCGCAACAGCCACTGCATGTCCTGGGCGCCGGCGAAAAAAGAGTACTCCGCTACGGTGAGAACCCTCACCAGGGCGCTGCTTTCTTTGGCAAACTGGAAGAAAGCTTTGAACAGCTACATGGAAAAGAACTTTCTTATAATAACTTGGTAGATGTTGATGCGGCCATAGAACTGATCCGCGAATTCGAAGGCACTACATTCGCTATCATCAAGCATACCAATGTATGCGGTGTGGCCATGCGTGATGAACTGCTCAGCGCCTGGGAAAAAGCGCTGGAAGGTGATCCTGAAAGCGCATTCGGTGGAGTGCTGGTATGCAATACCGCAGTTGATGCCGCTACCGCCAAAGCTATCAACGAGATATTTTTTGAAGTGCTGATTGCCCCTTCATTTAACGAGGATGCGCTGCAGATACTGAAAGGGAAAAAGAACAGGATTCTCTTGAAACTCAGGGAAAGCTCCGGTCAAAACCAGGTTTACAAACAGGTTCTCAATGGCACCCTTCAACAGGAAAAAGATACCATCAATTTTGACCAGTGGATAGAAGTAGGCGCAAGGCCCTGTGATAAAAGGGAAAAAGATGATCTCGTTTTTGCCAACATTATCTGCAAACACCTTAAATCAAACGCCATCGCCATTGTAAAAAATAAACAACTGGTTGGAAAGGGTTGTGGACAAACAAGCCGGATAGATGCTTTTCGACATGCTGCTGAAAAAGCAAGGCAGTTCAATTTCAACCTGGAAGGAGCTGTAATGGCTAGTGATGCTTTCTTTCCATTCAATGATTGTGTGGTGCTCGGTCATGAAGCAGGGATCACAGCATTCATTCAGCCGGGTGGTTCCATTCGTGATAAGGACAGCATTGACTACTGCATAGCGAATAATCTCGCCATGGTTATTACTGGTGTTAGACATTTCAGGCATTGATCAAAAAACTTTGATGGATACAATACAGACCTAGACAGATGCCCGCTGATCCCAATCATTTGCAACCCGTAGCATCCGATGCCCAGAACAATCTGAACGTCGCGCTCAGGTACATATCCTACCTCAATCCCCTGACCATTCACAAGAAGGGTAGGAAGATCAAAGCTTATTTCGCACTGGCACTTGTCTGTTTTTTCTGGGGCACTACCTGGATCGCGTCGAGGGAAGGTGTGCAGCACATGCCTGCTGTGCAACTGGCAGGCATCCGCCAGTTCTTGGGAGGAAGTTGTTATGTGATATTCTTTCTATTCAAAAAATCTGCATGGCCAAGAGGTAAGGAATGGGGACCTATACTGGTGCTGAGCTTCCTGAATTTTATGCTAAGCAATGCGCTCTCTACCTGGGGAGTGCAATATATTTCAGCCGGACTCGGATCAATCATCGGAGCCATTTTTCCATTGTGGCTGGTCATCATTGGTTTCGTAGGCACACGTACAAGGCTTCAATCCAAAACCGTGATTGGTGTATTGCTTGGTTTCACCGGCATCTGTGTCATATTTTATGAATACCTCGATGATTTCTGGAACCCGGCATTCCGCTTCGGTATTTTTTTATCACTCGCTTCCACCTGGTCATGGGCATTCGGAACTCTTTATACCAAAAAACAGGCTGCCAATTTCAACCCATATTTCAGCCTGGGTTTACAGATGGTCATTTCAGGATTGACATTATTCATTGGCTCGCATCTTACCGGCAATGCAGTAGGCCTTGATGCCATTCCCTGGCAATCGTGGACAGCCATTGCTTACCTGGTGATTTTTGGTTCAGTCATTTCTTTCATTGCTTATTTATATGCGCTGCAAAATCTTTCCACGCAACAGGCTTCGCTGTATGCTTATATCAATCCTGTTGTTGCGGTACTGCTTGGTGCATTGATCTTTGGTGAGATACTTACATGGGTGATATTATTGGGGGTACTCATCACGCTTTATGGAGTCTACCTCGTTAACAAAGGATCCAAGGGTTTGGGGAGGTTAGAAAAGGCAAGGCCGGAAAGGCGGGAAGACGGCAAGTAGCCTTCCAGAGAAATGAAATTATTAAAGACCCAAAGTGGATTATGAGAACTTTCGGGAATTGATACACTACTTACCACTCTCTGGTAGCTGTAGCTTCAGCGAAGGCTACTTCCCGACTTACCGGCTATGCCTTTTGTACCGAAGAAATTGTATGGATAAATTTTTCATATACCTCCTTCCACCCCTCAAACATGGGGTCACTACCTAAAAAGCTATTATGCCAAACAGTAATCATTTCACCATTCACATTCTTTACTTCTTTATACAGCTTCATCATTTCCTCGAACGCCTGTTCTGCGCTTTGCTTCTGTTCATAAAAAGAATTCGCATCCATAAAACAGAATGGATGCACCATCAAAGACGTTTTTTCTTCTTTCTTAAGGTCATACCAGTAAAACGAATGTGCTGCAGAGGCCCTGAATCCATTGATGCTTCCATAACCCATGGAATATTCATGATGAATGCCGGCCTCCGCCAGTTGCCTGTAAGTGGCAGGCAGCTCAAACCTTATATAATGCTGGCGGCTTGCTTCAATTTTTTTACCCGTCGCTTCTTCCAGTAATTTTTTTTCGGCCGCTACCAGGCGGGGATGGTCACCACTATGCCAGGAAGGATGAATACCTGTTTCATTATTAGCTGAAATATCTTTCACCAGTTGCCGGAACGAGGCATTGTGCACATCGATATTGCGGTCATAACTGCTTTTCTCTTTAGCGAAAAGAAAAAAATAGATTGGTGACAGGTTATAATTTTTATGCAGCGCTTCCATCCATTCATACGCATCATAGGGATCCTGCTTTTTACCTTTCAGCACAGCGATCCTATTCATGGCCTTCCTGAATTTTAATTTTAAGAACAGCAATACCAGCGCTCCCGCATTTCTTTTCCATCCCTTGTGCCTGAAACTCCAGGCCATATCAATATCATAGCTGGGCCTGAAGCTGAATTGACGAATGGTTGAAGGAAAGCCTTCACATTTTTCCGAAATAATTTTTTCGAAATCCCTGAGCCAGATATCGATTATTGGCTGATGCAGAAATCCTTCGCGGTAAGCAAGGGAATTTTCATGGGCATACCGGCCATACATATCTTTTTTGTGCGGCAGGTATTCTTCGTACCGTGTAAGGAGGTAAAATATTGCAGCGAAAATATCAAAGCCGGTATCACCTTCTGTTTTGAAAAAAGCAGTAAATCCACGAAGGGTAAAACAGTCGGTCTTTACCGGCCTGGTGGTGGACTCAAATAATAAAACATGGGAATGAATAAAGATCTCCCCCTCTGCAATCCTGTGATATCCGTAATTGATTTTGCAAAGACAGGAAGCGGTGCGGTACCTGTCTTCATCATAAACCAGGTGAAAATTGATACCGTACCAGGCCGAAAGGTGTTCTGTAATATAAGCCAGCCTGGGACTTACACTATGACTGAAGACGAACACTTCATCATTTACCTGCCTGGGTTGCGTTCTTTCCATTGCTGGCTGAAAGATTTAGCTGGAAATTGAAGATCACTCCTGTTCTTTTTCCAGTCTTTTACAAAAGTATTCACTACCCAGTTTTTGATGGAAGCAGTGCCCATATTCATCAATCGCCTGTTAAGCATGGCCCGTTTCCAGAACTTCCAGACCATTTTTTCACCGAAGGATGCATTGCCGGTTTCAACTGCCTTGTTGCGGTTGTCGAGCAGTAGTTCGTGAAGGTTGATCTTCACCGCGCACACTTCAGTGCAATTACCACAGAGGGATGAAGCATAACTCAGGTGCTTCCAATCACCCATTTCCTTGAGATGCGGGGTGATCACTGAACCAATGGGACCACTGTATGTAGTTTCATAAGAATGTCCCCCGATATTCTTATACACCGGGCAGGCATTGAGACAGGCACCGCAGCGAATACAGTAAAGCGATTCACGTGCTTTTGCATCAGCCAGTATATTGGTTCTGCCATTGTCAAGAAGGATCACATACATTTCTTCCGGGCCATCTTTTTCGTGGGGTTGTTTCGGACCCGTGATTACAGAACTGTACACAGTAAGCTTTTGACCTGTACCGTATGATGCCAGTAGCGGCCAGAAAAGAGCCAGGTCATTTATGGAAGGCAGCATTTTTTCAATGCCTGCGATCACGATATGCGTTTTGGGAAAAGAGCAGCTCAGTCTTCCGTTGCCTTCATTTTCGGTCAGGGCAATCCCACCAATGTCAGACAAGAGAAAGTTTGCCCCCGTGATCCCTATTTCAGCCTGGCTGTATTTTTCACGAAGTTTTTCCCTTGCTACCATGGTAAGCTCGGAGGGAGTAAGTTCTGGATCAGTACCCAATTTCTCAGCAAAAAGTTTGGCAACGTCCTCCTTGCTTTTATGCATGGCAGGGGTTACAATATGATAGGGAGGCTCTTCATCAAGCTGCTGGATGTATTCGCCAAGATCAGTTTCCACGCTTTCGATCTGGTTTTTTTCAAGGAAGCGGTTAAGATGGATCTCTTCCGTTACCATGCTTTTGCTCTTCACAATGGTACGGCAATTCTTTGCCTGGCAGATCTTCAGTATTTCATCCAGTGCTTCCTGTGCGGTTTCAGCCCAAATTACTTTTGCACCTCTGGCTGTGATCTTAGCCTCGAAACCCTCGAGTTGTTTGTCAAGGTTTTCTATCGCTTTCCATTTGATGTTCTTGGCCTGCTCCCTGGCGAGGTTCACATCCATAAACTGCTTCTTGCCAACAGGAACAACAGCATTATATCTCGAGATATTAAAATTGATCTTGCGCCTGTGCTCGCGGTCTGCAGACCTTATTGTGCTCTTGGCAATAAAAGAAGAAGCCTTTTCCGACATGTTCATTTATTTTTATTCGCATCATCGTAATGAGATAATGCCACCTGGTGCAGGGTTTCATAAAATTCCGTTCCAAACTTTCGTTCAATCGCTTCTTTCAGGAACTGGTAAACGGGCATTTTCAATTTCTTGCCTAATGCGCAGCCAGGCTGGCAAAGCACATCACGGGGTTCATAGTTCACATTTGTATAGGTCTTGCTCCGGGAGATCCTGATCGGGTATAGATGGCAACTGATTGGTTTTTTCCATTCCAGCTTTCCCGCATAAAAAGCAGCCTCGATGCCGCATTTGATGATACCCTGTTTGTCGCGGTGGCCATAAGCGCAGATCCTGCCATTGATGGTGGGAGTAACCCAGCCAAACTCGCGGTCGTAGAGATACCTGCCCTGCCTTTCAATTTCTCTCAGGCCCTCTTTTGTAAGAAAAGGTTTGATATCGTCGAAATGATCATCAATGATCTTTTTCTCTTCATTTTCCAGGGGAGCGCCGGCATCACCGTCCTCGCAGCATCCGCCCTTGCATTTATGCAGGTCGCATACAAATTTTGCTTCCACCACATCATCACTCACCAGTACATTTTCTATTGCTATCACTTACCAGGTTTTTGGCAAAGGTAGCCAAGGCCTTAATTCTTGATTTCTTTTCTTTTCATAATATTCCTCCAGATGCTTTTGCCATCCGGCAGGATCAGCCTCCTGGATGCAAGGTAAGAGACCACTTTATGTTCCAGCCAGTGATGAAGTGGCAATAGCATAGCGATGAGTACGATCTTGATACCGAGAATGGGTAGTGGCTCGCCATGTGTCCAGTGATGGATCTTGCTGTCTGCTATCAGGATGATGAATTCAAATAACAAAATGAAGGCAAAGAAGCCCATAACCTTGATGGTGGTTTCCGAAACCTTGAATGCACCCATCAGCACCAGCAGCAGGAAAACCACTGCAATGGCAATGGTAATGCCCATGTACTGGATATTATGCCTTGCCCTCAATGCTTCCGCTTCTTCAAGCGCTATGCGTTGCCTGCGCTGCTCTTCATTATCAAGTTCCATCTGCAGCAGGTCTTTTTCCTCTCCCATCTTCCGCAGGCTGTCGCGGTAAAGGGCATACATTTTATTATGAAAATGGGAAAGTTTATAATCCCCGCTTTTTGCATAGAGCGTATCCAGTTCCCGTGCTATATTCTGCTGCCATTCAAGATTGGAAATATCATCAGCAATATTCTTTGCCTTGTTATAATATTCAAGTGCCTTGGGAATATTGCCTGATTTATCATAGAACTTTCCATAATGCGCATAAAAAAGAAGGCGGGAAGCAGGCGTCGTCTTGGTTTCAAAACCAGGGGTTGCCTTTTCAAAATAATAGCTGGCTGAATCAAATTTTTTGAGTTGCGTATAAATCACCGCATAAGCATGGTCAATGGAATGGCCGAAACCGAAATTGTTGATGGCCCTTTTAAGTTCGGAGGCCTTATTGAAATATTCAAGAGCTTCTTGAGGTTTATCTGCCTGGATATACAGGTTGAGGAGGCCATTGAACCCGGGCATTTTTAATGGTGCATAGTTGATGGAATCGGCCTGGCGTATTGACTCTTCATAGTAATACATAGACATGTCAAAATCCTTTTTACCCATGTAAAGGTTACCCAGGTTATACAGATCCACCACGTGCTGGTATTCCTTATTTTCATGGGTGGTATGTTCCAACTGGTCCATAGAAAGTTTGGCATAATCTATTGCTTTGTCGTATTCATCAATGTCTGCATAAAAAGATGAAAGGCTGGCGTAGCAGTTCCGCATCACATCATGATCCTTCATTTCCTCTGCTTTTCTAAGGGCGACCAGGTAATTTCTCAGGGCCAGTATCCTTTCCTTTTTGGCCTGGTAAATGTTTCCGTACATTAAATGCGCTGCTACCTCCAGGCTGTCGTTCCTTATACTTTGAATTACTGAAAAACCCTGGGTGGCATAACTCAAAGATTTTTCAAGGTCTGGGATTTTGTTATAAACATCAGCCATATATAGATATCCAAGGGCCAGTTCTTTTTCAAGTTTGTTTTGCCGGGCAATGTTCAAACCTTTGGTATAATAGTCAATAGCCTTCTGCAGGTAGGTACTGCTTTGCACAAAAACGGAATGGCGCATTCCATTATAATATAGGGCGGTTGCCATCAGTTTACGGTCACGCGACACCTCTGCCTCCTGGTTCATCATGGCTCCATACTTGTCAGCTTCCGCAATATTATTATTCATGAGGGTCATGGATAATTTGCCAAGCACCCATATCCTGTCTTCAGGCCTGGTAACCCTGGCCAGTTCGGATTTGAATGAATCGATTACAGCGGGAATTGGCTGCGCATAGGCTGAAACAAAGGAAAGCAGGACACCTGCAGCAATAAACATTCTCTTCATAAACAGTAGTTGTGGGTATTCAAATTAAAAAAGAATTTATAGGAATACGCACACCCGGGCGAATTTTTCGCAAACAGGGGTTTATAAAGTATTAAATCTGCAGGCGTTCAATTCCAGCGGAGGGTCTCTATAAGATGCTCCACGTCCTTTTTCAGGAAATCATTTACCGGCTTGATGGAATCGGCATTGGGAGTGGAATTGAAATAAAGGGCGCCCCTAAGGAAATGTTTTACTGAATCAGTAATGAAAAACTGGTTGCCGGTGGCGGCATTTCCTTTCAATACAAAATAAACACCTCCATAACCCGCTTCTGTTGAAAAAGGTTCGGGTTGAATGGCCGAGGCTTTGTAAGTATGCTGCTTGTACGACATAGTGAAAGCATCGTTCACCAGTGAATCAAAATCATTACGGCCGATCTCTTTATAACTCAAATGGATCCTGCCGTTAAAAGAAGGGAAATCTACATTGATCCAGTAATCATTTTCAGTTTTCTGGTCAAAAAAAAGTGAGTCCTTCACTACCCTGCCATATACGGGATATTCAAAGCTGTATGGATAGCCCGGCTGGGCAAACTGCTGGTATTTTTTCTCCGGCAGCGTTATTTTAAAATAACCGCGGGGCTTCTGAACATAATCAGAATTACAGGCCACTAAAAAAAGGAAGATGCTCGAAATGAATATTTTAATTCTCATTGTTTTTGAGGTTGACAACGATACGGACCGAGCGGATGCGGTTCCTTTCGATTTCCAGCACGGTAAAATCAAAATCGCCGCAATTGACAGTTTCATTTACTGAAGGAAACTCTCCTGCCAGTTCAAGCACCAGGCCACCGAGTGAATCACTTTCTCCTTTAACCGCATCAAACGTATCGATAGGCAGGCGCATTGTGCGGCAAAGGTCATACAGCATCACCTTGGCATCTGCCACCCAGGTATTTTCATCCAGCTTGCGTACCGAAGTTTCCTCTTCATCAAATTCATCTTTGATATCACCAATAATCTCTTCAAGAATGTCTTCCATGGTTACAATACCGCTGGTACCTCCGAATTCATCCACCACAATTGCAAAATGGATCCTCTTGGCCTGGAACTCTTTGAGCAGGTCTTTGATCAGTTTTGATTCCGGTACAAAAAGCGATGGCCTAATGAGCGGATGCCAGTCAAATTCAGGATCATGGAGAAAAGGCAGGAGGTCCTTGGTGTTCAGGACCCCGGTGATTTCATCGAGACTGTTCCTGTAAACCGGCAGTCTTGAATAATGAAGTTCTTCAACTTTTTTAACCAGCTCGGGAAAGGTTGTATTGTATTCAATTCCGTTCACATCAAGCCTGAAGCGCATGATCTGCTTAACTGTGATGTGACTGAATTTGACTATGCCTTTGAGTATATTTTTCTCTTCGATGGAGGTTTGCACATTATTGATCTCGATGGCATCATCCAGTTCCTTCATGCTCGTTGCCTCGGATTCATTGGCGCCGCTGGTCTCGCTGATGCGGTCGGCAATGGCTACCATGCGCAGGCTGATTCTCCTCAGCAGGAGATGCAGGGCTTCCACCACGGAAGAAACACTGTAGGCAAAACGAAGTGTATTTTGCGAGGCCCAGATCTTTGGGAGCATACGTACAAAAAATACAATGACCACTGCAATGATTATGATCTTAACCAGCATATTAAGATCAACAGGTACCCCCAGGTTGATGGTACCAAGGCTGAGTACAGATGAAAGGAGAAAATTAGAAAGAATGATGATACTCACATTAAACACACCACCTGCAATGAGCAGGGAAGTGTAAACCGCTTTCCTTTCCTCGAGCAGGGAGGTGATGCGCCTTGCTGCTGCGTGCTGCTTTGTTTTGAGCATATTAAGATCCCTGTTCTGAAGGGAAAACAGGGCCACTTCCGCACCGGCGGAAATAAAACTGAGCATCAGCAGGATGAAAAGAAAAA
>JAEYUA010000231.1 GCA_023433755.1 Bacteroidota bacterium
CTTCACTGGGTAATTTAAGACTGAACGCCACACCTTACAACACAGGCACAGGGAATTCAGGGTCCAATCTCGACATCCAGCTTGAAATCCTGGACCAGAATTACAACCTGATGTACACTTACAATCCAGGTGAAGCGCTGGACATAGCTATCGACAGCACATTCGCCGCCGGCACTTATTACATGAAAATCCAGGGTCGTGGTAATGCATTTGCTCCTGAATATGCCAGCCTGGGTTCTTACAGCATTACCAGTTCTTTCAGGCCACTTGCACCGCTTCCGCTTCATAAACTCGAATTGAAAGGCAGCCATGCCGGTAACAGACACCTGCTGAACTGGGAAATTATTGCTGATGAAACCGTAACCAGCCAGGTAATAGAAGTGGCTGAACAAAACAGCGGGCAATTTCATGCTGTCGCTACTCCTTTACCTTCCGCACGTAGTATTCAATACACGCCTCATGCTACCGGATGGCTTCAATACAGGTTGCATGTAAGTTTTGATGACGGGCGCAGTTATTATTCCAATACCATTACCCTGCCTAACCGCTCGGAAAATAAACCAGAGCTTTTAACCAATACTGTACGAAGTGAGATGTCTGTCAGAAGCGCCGTTGCTTTCAATTACACCATCCTAGATTATAATGGCAGAACAGTAAGCAAAGGAAAACTTGACCAGGGAATTACCAGGATCAATACTTCCCTGCTCAGTTCCGGTATGTACCTGGTAAGGTTTGAAAATAACCAGGAACAATATGTTGAAAAATTTGTGAAAGAATAAAAAATACTGCTGCCTCACCCACAGCATGAACAGACCATAATCCGTGCCCCATTGGTAACCCGAGGTTTTTCCGTAATTTGGAAAAACCTCTTTTTTATGCGTTGGAGAAAATTCAATGGTGAGCCGCTCGGTCTTCCGGTCTACAATGCAGTTGAAAATGCCATCCGTAGAGAAACCGCTGCCGGCTACAAACTCAAGGTGTGCATCGGCACCGATTCACAGGTTAAAGGCCAGGAAACAGAATTCGCAACCGTGATTGTTTTTTTAAGAGAAGGTCATGGAGGCTTCATGTTCATCCACAACGAAAAAACCCGTCACCAGTACTCCATCAAGGAGCGCATGCTGGTGGAAGTGGCCAAGAGTATAGAGATTGCATATGAGCTGTGCAATCTTTTTACTTTATACAATGTGGATATGGAAGTGCATGCCGACATCAACACCAATCCTCATTTTAAAAGCAATGATGCCCTCAAGGAAGCCATGGGTTATATCCTGGGTATGGGATTCGCTTTCAAGGCTAAACCGGAAGCATTTGCCAGCAGCAGTTGTGCCAATAAAGTGGTGAACTGATCGGCGAACTTTATTCGCGAGGAAGAGAAGCGGATTTTTTCCACTTCCGGAGGATCAATAACAGTAACATTGCTACACCAAAACTGATCACAGGTATCTGTAAGGGCAATTCATCCCCCACCCTTTCACCATTCACTGAAGTGTGCACTCTTGTATTTTCAGGAATTTTCATTTTTGAAGCCTGCAAAAGACTGTCTTGCTTTTTCAGGATCTCATCCTGCTCCTTCCGGATCGTATTCCGGTCTCTTTCAATAGCACGTTTCAGTGAGTCAAGTTGGAGAGGATCCACAGCCTGCCCGCAAATGGGAATGGTTGCGCAAATAAATACAAGGCAGCTTAAAACAAAATGTAAAATAAGATTACTGCTTCGGGGAGATGTCATGGCTAACCTCTGCCGTTAACTGGTCGGAAACCTGGATCATGTGGGCGGTGGAAGTTCCGGAATAGAGGGCGAAAAGTTTGTCCGTATCACGTTGCGCGAAGAAGAAAACAACCAACACCAGCACAAACATGGTGATCACTACTCCTTTTTCAACGATCGCGTTTTTGTCTTCCATAAAATTCGGTGCAATATAAATCAGAAAAAATTATACCATGTCCTTTTTATGTGCATACCAGTCTTCATTCAGTTCTGTAATAAAGGACAATAATTTTTTTGCCCCTGTTCTTTTTACAGCCGAGGTTACAAAATGCGGAGGTGGTGATTCCCAGTTTTCCAGCATGGCCCTGAGAAAAGCATTCACATTATTGGCCGTTTCTTTTACCGTACTCTTATCAGCCTTGGTAAAAACGATGGCAAAGGGAATGCTCCATTCACCAAGGTTGTTGATGAATTCAAGATCGATCTGCTGGGGTTCGTGACGACTGTCGACCAGCACAAAAAGATTGACCAGGTTTTCTCTTTTACGGATGTAATCCTGGATCATTTTTTTCCATTCCTTTCTCTGGCTCATGGATCTTTTAGCATAACCATAACCGGGAAGATCTACCAGCCACCAGCCTTTTTTATCGCTCGACAGGATATCAAAATGGTTGATGAGCTGCGTTTTTCCCGGTGAGGAAGAAATTTTCGCCAGCTCTTTTTTACTGGTCAGCATATTGATCACGGAAGACTTACCCACATTGCTCCTGCCAATGAATGCATACTCGGGACGGTCAGGCTTTGGACATTTATCCACGGAAGGACTGCTGATCAGGTATTCTGCCTTTATGATTTCCATCATGCAAATGTAAACCCGGCAGTCAGTAACTAGCATCCAGATTATACCTTTGCCCCGATGTCAAAATTTGCACACGATCATATCAAGCCTTATTCCGAGGAAGGATCCAAAAAAGAACAGGTCAGCGAAATGTTTGACCAGATCGCACCCCGTTACGATTTCATGAACCGCTTCCTGAGTGCGGGCACAGACATTGGCTGGCGCCGTAAAGCCATCCGCCTGTTTAAAAATGATGGCATCAAACAATTGCTGGATGTGGCCACCGGCACCGGCGACATGGCCATTATGGCGACACGCATGCTCAATCCCGATAAGGTCACCGGCATTGATATTTCCCCAAAAATGCTGGAAATAGGAAGAAAAAAGATTGAGAAAGAAGAACTTGGAACGAAGATTGAGTTACTGGCGGGCGATGGTGAAACAATAAATTTTCCCGATCATTCGTTTGATGGCGTGATGGTGGCCTTTGGCATCAGGAATTTTGAACACCTTGAAAAAGGGCTGAAAGAGATCCTGAGAGTGCTGAAGCCGGGTGGCAGGCTGGTGGTGCTGGAATTCAGCAAACCCAAAATGCCGGGAGTCAAAACCCTTTATAACCTGTATATGGGTTTGGTAGCTCCCAAAATGGCCGGACTTTTCAGGCAGAATAAGAAGGCTTACAAATACCTGAATGATTCGGCCAAAGCCTTTCCCGACCGCCAGCTTTTTGATGATATTTTAAAACAGTCAGGTTATACCGATACCTCATGGAAACCGTTAAGTTTAGGAATATGTTGCATTTACAGCGGAAGAAAGCCGGCACCATGAAAAACCGTGCATTGCTCTCTATATTGTTTCTGATTTTATCGGTCAGCGCTTTTGCTCAACGCGAGATCTACAGGGAAGAGCAGGACCAGAAACCCTATTATTTCGGATTGTCACTGGGCGCTGTTTATTCCCGCTTCCAGATCGAACACCATCCCAGTTTCCTGGAGCAGGATTCCATACTGGTGGCTGAACCCGGCAACACTCCGGGCATTTCACTCAGGCTGGTAGCCGGCCTCAATCTTTCCAACCGTTTCGAATTACGCTTTAATCCAGGACTGATCTTTACGGACCGGCCAATTCTTTATACCCTCAACCCAGCCTATGGAGGAGATATAGACCAGGGTTATAATGTCAAAAAAAGCGTGGAATCCATCATCACCACCTTTCCGCTGCACCTGAAGTTCAAATCTGACCGTATCGGTAATTTCCGTGTGTACATGCTGGGTGGGGCCAAACTGGATTTTGACCTGGCCTCCAATGCCAAAAAAAGAAAGCTGGAAGACCAGCTCAAGATCCGCAACATGAGTTATGGAATTGAAGGCGGTATTGGATTTAATTTCTACCGTAAAAGTGTAACCATCACACCCGAGATCAAGATCAGTAATGGACTCAATAATCTTCATGAGCGCAACGACAAACTCAATTATTCCAGGGTAATCGACAGGATCCAGTCCAGGATGATCGTATTCACCTTACACCTGGAAGGATAAAAAGCCCTCACATCAAGCTTTAAGACTTCGTATTTTCGCCACTCAATTTTTTGGAACAATGACTATTTCCTATAAATGGTTGAGTGAATATTTGCCTGTATCCATAGATCCTGAAAAACTTTCCATGATCCTCACCTCTGTTGGACTGGAAGTGGAGAAAATGGAAAAATTTGAAGAAGTGAAAGGAGGGTTGAAAGGCCTGGTGATTGGTGAAGTGCTGGAAGCGCAACAACATCCCAATGCCGACAAACTCAAACTGACCAGTGTCAATACCGGTAGTGAACCTTTACAGATCGTTTGCGGTGCACCGAATGTAGCAGCCGGGCAAAAAGTAGTGGTGGCCACTGTTGGCACCACCATTTTTCCATCTGCCGGCGAACCCCTCACGATGAAAGTGGCAAAAATCCGTGGCGTGGAAAGTCATGGAATGATCTGTGCGGAAGACGAGATCGGGCTGGGAAGTTCACACGCCGGCATTATGGTGCTCCCTCCTGATGTGCAGGTGGGCATGAAAGCCGAAGATTATTTCAAACCTTATAACGATGTGATCTACGAGATCGGGCTTACCCCCAACCGGATGGATGCCATGAGTCACCTGGGTGTTGCCCGTGATGTTTGCGCCTACCTCTCCCATCATGAACAAAAAGATTATCAACCGGTTTTTCCTGAAGTAAAATTGGAGCCGGCTGGAGACCAGTTACCCGTTAACATCAGCATAGAGAACCACGCCGCATGTAAACGTTATTCAGGAGTATGCATTGCCGGTGTAAAGGTGACTCCTTCACCAAAATGGCTGCAGGAAAGATTGAAAAGCATCGGGCTCAGACCGATCAATAATATTGTGGACATCACCAATTTCATACAACATGAAACCGGGCAACCGCTTCATGCTTTTGATTATGATGCCATCAGTGACCATACCATCATTGTAAAAACACTGCCGGAAGGAAGCGCTTTTGTAACCCTCGATGAAAAAGAAAGAAAGCTGAACCAGGATGACCTGATGATCTGCGACTCCCGCGGACCCATGTGCATTGCTGGTGTATTTGGAGGATTGCATAGCGGTGTTACCGAAAACACCAAAAACATATTCATTGAAAGCGCCTGGTTCGACCCGGTCTTCATCCGTAAAACTTCTTTCAGGCATGGATTGCGCACTGATGCCGCTACCAGGTTTGAAAAAGGAATCGACATCTCCAATACCGTGAACGTGGCTAAAAGAGCAGCCCGGATGATTACGGAAATCACGGGAGGAAGCATCGCTTCAGGCATGTATGATGTTTACCCGGATCCCGAACCTAAAAAAAGGGTGATCCTTTCTTATGCCTATCTTAAAAAACTCAGCGGTAAATCTTATTCGCCTGCATCAGTAAAAAAAATCCTGGAAAGCCTGGGTTTTGTAATAGCGAATGAGAACAATGAATCCATTGAGTTGGAAGTGCCTTATCACAAACCCGATATTTCCATACCCGCCGATGTAGTGGAAGAGGTGCTGCGTATCGATGGGCTGGATCATGTGGAAATACCCACTACCATCAGCATCTCTCCTTCTGTTGAAGTGAATTATAAACAGGAAGTGCTGAAAGAAAAAACTTCCGGCATTCTCACCGGTCTTGGATTCACAGAGATCCTCACCAACTCTATCACCAATTCGGCTTATTACAATGAGGAGACCCTGCAAACCACCGTCAGGTTATTGAACAATCTCAGTAATGAACTGAACATTATGAGACCTTCCATGCTGCAGACCGCACTGGAAGTGATTTCTTTTAATATCAACAGGAAGAATCATAACCTGCGTTTGTTCGAATTCGGTAAGACCTACAGCACTACGTCGAATGGTGATTACAAGGAAGCGCAGCATCTCTGCCTTTTCCTGAGTGGGCAGTCCTCGACTCCTCACTGGAAAAGCCAGTCAACACCAACTGACCTGTTTGATCTTAAAGGGATCGCGGAAAGCCTGGTTGCTAACCTGGGAATTGAAGCCACATTCGTGGCAGGCGCCACACCTGAAATGAAGGAAGCACTGGTGATGGAAGTGAACGGCGAAAGGGTTCTTGAACTTGGACAGGTAAATAAAGAGATCACGGGCAGGTTTGATATCAAACAACCTGTTTTTTATGCAGACTTCCACTGGGATGTGGTTCTCAAATATGCAGGCCGAAAGGTCAGGTTCAGGGAGATCTCCAGGTTTCCTTCCGTGGAAAGAGATCTTGCTGTGATAGTACCACGGAATATGAAGTTCACAGAGATTGAACAAAACATCAGCAAGCTAAAACTTAACAAGCTGCAGGGCCTCCGACTCTTTGATGTGTTTGAGAGTGAAAAACTGGGGTCTGGAAAAAAATCGCTGGCGATCAACCTTACTTTCCTGGATGAAGAAAAAACTTTGACAGATAAGGAAATTGATGGCTGGATGAACCGGATCATGACTACCTTAGAGAAAGACCTCCAGGCTGAAATCAGGAAACAATGACAGTGGACCAGCAATTCAATTCACTCAACGATAAACTGCAGCAATTGCTGAAGCAGTACAGCCGTTTGCAAAAGGAAAATGAAAAACTGAAAGAAGAATTGCATGAGGCACGCCACCGTGAATCGGAAACACGCAATCGCATCGATGCTTTCCAGGAGCAGATCAGCATCATGAAAATTTCCACAGGTGAAATGAGCGACAGCGATAAAAAAGAGTTTGAAAGAAAGATCAACCAGTACATCAGGGAGGTTGATAAATGTATAGCGTTTTTAAGCCAGTAGGCATCTCATCTCTTGTTACCTCTTAACAAATCAAATTGTATGGACGAACTGATTCCTATAAATCTTGTGATCGGCGACCGCACCTACCGGGTCAGGGTTAGTCCGAAAGATGAAGAAGTAGTGCGTAAAACTTCAAAGACCATCAACGATAAGATCCTGGAGTTCAAAACCAATTTTGCAGGAAAGGATATGCAGGATTATGTAGCCATGGTACTGGTGTGGTTTGCCACGGAACAGAATGCAGCTATATCCAACCAGGTGAATATGGATAATGTGAGCAGCCGCCTGCAAACCCTGGAAAAAATGATCGATAGCGTACTGGAACCATAACATTTTTCTACCACAAGCAAAAAGCCGGCAATGCCGGCTTTTCATGTATAATCCATTGCAATGTGATTACCTGTTCGGAAGCAGTTCTGCCAGTTTTTTCTGCAACTCTTCTCCCCTGATATTTTTGGCAATGATGGTTCCGTTGGGATCAATCAGCAGGTTCTGCGGAATCGCCCTGATGCCATATTGTTTGGCTGCGGCATTATCCCAGAATTGCAGGTCGCTTACCTGTGTCCAGGTAAGACCATCTTTGTGAATGGCGGCCATCCATTTTTCCTTACCGGTAGGCTGATCGAGCGATACACCCAGCACAGTGAAATTCCTGTCCTTATAAGTATTGAAAGCTTTTACAATATTGGGATTCTCCTTGCGGCAGGGTCCACACCAGCTTGCCCAGAAATCTACAAGCACATATTTTCCGCGGAAGGATGAAAGTGAAACCGGTTGTCCCAGTGTATCATTTTGTGTAAAATCCATGGCTGGCTGCCCAACTGCTGTTTTCCTTGCCAACACCATTCTTTCCTGCAGGTCCACTGCGGAAGGAAGAGATTTCACCGAAGCGGAAAGACTGTTAAACAGGGGCTCTACTTTATCCGGATCAATATCAAAACCAGCGTATTGTTTCACAGCATACAGCGCAACAGGTGAATTGGGATTGGCCTGTGCGAAAGTTTTATAAACCTGCTCCCCGATCTCAGCTTCAAGCGTGCGGATAGAGGTAACTATTTTTTCAGTGGCAAGCTGGTCACCTGCCTTGCTCTGTTTGGCATATTCATCGTAAAGCTGGTTCATCTGCACATTGAAGGGCTTCAGTCTTTCAGTAAGATTTACATAGTCCAGGTGTCCTGCTGAACCGGTAACAGAATTGATTTTAAGAGAATCTTTTGCAGCCACTTCCATTTTACCGGGCTCCATGAAAATAGCCAGTGACTCTCTCTTTGCCCTTTCTTCCCCCGGCAGTTGTTTGTATTTAACCATGAGGTTTGCTACAACAGGTTCGGCTATCAGGCCCTGGAATTTAAAATCACCATTGGAAGTCTGCAGGCTGTCCATCTTTCTTTCTTCACCATTATAATATCCAAGGTAGACCCAGTCGACCTGCCTGGCCATACGGAGTTCACCTTTTAATTTAAATTCTTTGTCTGCCTTCTGTGCCATAGCGGCCGCAGGTAAAAGCAATAAGAAAAATAACTGCTTCATCTGTAAGATTTAGTATGCAAGTTTAATTAAAATGAACCAGACAGGTTTGCCATTCATCAGTTTATCTCAAAATACATCCGGTTTTGTATCTTCGCCACATAGCCTTTCGGTTATGAATACCCTTATTATCAATATCAACCTCATTATTAAACCCCTGAGAAATGGACCTCAACATAATTACGCTCATTGTCGCCCTGGCCGCCCTCGTGGTTGGCATCATAGCGGGTAAATTCATCTTCGCCAAAGACACCCGTAAAAGAATTGATGAAGCCGAATTACAGGCACAAACTCTGATAAAAGAAGCTGAATTAAGAGCAGAAACCATCCGCAAGGAAAAAGAACTTTCCGCCAAAGAAAGATTTGTTCAACTGAAATCTGAACACGACCGCGAAATCCTGGAAAGGAACCGCAAGATGGGTGAAAGCGAGAACAGGCTGCGCCAGAAAGAACAATCACTCAACCAGAAGACCGAACAACTGGAAAGACAGATCAAAGAAAATGATGCAATCAAGCAGAACCTGAACCGCCAGATCGAGGTGGTGAACCTGAAGCAGGCTGAATTTGAAAAGCACCAGGAAGAGCATTTACGCAGGCTGGAAAAGATCGCCGGTCTCACTGCCGAGGAAGCAAAGGCACAGATGGTGGAAGGTCTCAAGCAGGAAGCTCATTCAAGAGCTATTGGTCTTCAACAGGAAATTATTGACGAAGCCAAGCAAAAAGCAAATAAGGAAGCCCGCAAGATCATCATACAATCTATCCAACGCACCGCTGCAGAACAGGCTATTGAAAATGCCATTACAGTTTTCAACCTGGAAAGCGACGAGATCAAAGGACAGATCATTGGCCGTGAGGGACGTAACATCCGTGCCATTGAGGCTGCCACTGGTGTGGACCTGATCGTTGATGATACCCCTGAGGCTATCATCCTCTCCTGCTTTGATCCATTGAGAAGGGAGATCGCGAGGCTTAGTTTGCAAAGACTGGTTACTGATGGAAGGATCCACCCCGCCCGTATCGAGGAAGTGGTTGAAAAAACCCGCCGCCAGTTGGAAGAACAGGTGATGGAAATTGGTGAAAGAACCGTGATCGAGCTGGGTATCCACGGCCTGCACAAAGAGCTGGTGCGTATCGTTGGGAAGATGAGGTTCCGGTCTTCTTACGGACAGAACCTGCTGATGCACAGCCGCGAGGTAGCCAACCTTTGCGGGGTGATGGCTGCTGAACTTGGATTGAATCCCAAACTGGCAAAAAGAGCGGGTTTGCTTCATGATATCGGCAAGGTGCCAGATGAGGAAACTGAACTGAGCCATGCTTTGCTGGGAGCCAAGCTTGCTGAAAAATATGGTGAGAACCCGGCTATTATCAATGCCATAGGAGCCCACCACGATGAAATGGAAATGCAATACGTGATCTCTCCCATTGTGCAGGCCTGTGATGCCATCAGCGGCGCCCGCCCTGGTGCAAGAAGGGAGATCATGCAACAATACCTGCAAAGGATCAAAGGGCTGGAGAACCTGGCCCAATCGTATAACGGTGTGGAGAAAGCCTATGCCATCCAGGCGGGCCGCGAGCTGAGGGTGATTGTGGAAGCCGACAAAGTTGGTGACCAGGACAGCGAAAGGCTATCCTTCGAGATCGCCCAGAAGATCCAGACCGAAATGACCTATCCCGGCCAGATCAAGGTAACGGTGATCAGGGAGAAGAGGGCGGTGAATGTGGCCAGGTAGAGAGGCCTTTGGCTTTTGGCCATTGGCCGTTGGCTAAAAGACCCTGATTTTTTGGTGTTTTTCCCTTGGTTCCTACTTCAAATCTTTTGAATTTGGAGTATGATAGACTTCAAAAAATTAAGAGTATGGGAACAAGGTATGAGAATAGCGATTGCTACCTATAGACTTACCGATACGTTTCCTGCAAAGGAAAAATTTTCACTTTGTAACCAGATGACTTCCGCCGCAGTATCTATTCCAAGCAATATTGCTGAAGGAAATAGCAGGAAGTCTGATAAAGAAAAGGGCAGGTTTGCAGAGATCGCACTTGGATCCTCTTTCGAACTGGAGACCCAACTTCTTATTGCCGATGATTTAAACTTTGGTGATATAGAATTGAGAAAGAACCTTATTGAACAGGTTTTGATTGAACATCGAATGTTAAACAGCTTCCTGTCAACACTTAAGAAGTAGTTAATTTAAGGTTTGTCCAAAGCCAATGGCCAATGGCCAAAAGCCAAAAGCTAAATTAATCTTGGAATTCCCCCCTAACCCCCCTACCTTTGCGTTCCTTAAATTTTTGAGTTATGAACGCTGCAGTTGCCTATGTACACGAACAATTAACGGGCAAAAAAGAATTTCCCAAGTTTAAAGCTGGTGACAACGTCACCGTTAACTATAAGATCGTTGAAGGTAATAAGGAAAGGATCCAGTCCTTCCGCGGCGATGTGATCAAAACCCAGGGTGAAGGCACTACCGCTACATTCACCGTGAGAAAGATCTCTGATGGTGTAGGCGTTGAAAGGTTATTCCCTTTCTTCTCCCCTAACATCGATTCAATTGTTCTGAACAAATCCGGCCGCGTACGCAGGGCTAAACTGTACTACCAGCGCGAACGCAGTGGTAAGAGCGCCAGGATCCAGGAAAAGAAAAGAGCAGTTGAACAACCAGTTACGGCTTAAGCCTTCCTGCAAAATATTTTTAGAGCCATCCCCCGGGGTGGCTTTTTTTGTAGCCATCGGCCAATAGCTATTGGCTAATGGCTTATTTCCAATACCTTTGACTTCTAACATTAATTATTCCTTATGGGACCTTTAGGTTTTAATGAGATCCTGATCATCCTGATCATTGTTCTGTTGTTATTTGGTGGCAGGAAGATTCCTGAGCTGATGCGTGGTTTGGGTAAAGGCATCCGTGAATTCAACGATGCCAAGAGCAATGTGAGAAGAGAAATTGAAGAAGGGGTAAACGAAAAAGACCAGAAAACTTCTTCCACTTCCACCCAGGCTTAATCATTCCCAGTCTGAACTTTGTTCGAATTTTCTTCCATCAGAACGTATCATGCCGCCCTTCTTTCCGGCCAGGCAACCTGCGTGCAAACCGTAAGGCATTACCTTTCTGCTATTGAGCAAAACTCACTCAACGCTTTTATTGAAGTTTATGCCGAGGAAGCTTTGGAGCGCGCCGCGCAACTGGACGCATCACAGGTGAAAGGGAAACTTCACGGTGTTGTGATCGGCCTTAAGGACAATATCTGTTACAAGGACCATATCGCTTCGGCAGGCTCCCGCATGCTGAAATATTTTCAATCCTTATTTTCCGCTACCGCGGTTGAAAAATTGTTACAGGAAGGCGCCATCATCATCGGCAGGCAAAACTGTGATGAATTCGGAATGGGATCTACCAATGAACATTCTTTTTACGGAGCCGTTCCCAATCCTTTCAGTGACGCGCATGTGGCGGGCGGATCTTCCGGTGGCAGTGCGGCAGCAGTAAGCGCCGGCCTTTGCATGGTTTCACTCGGCAGTGATACAGGCGGTTCCGTTCGACTTCCGGCAGACTTCTGTGGCATTGTTGGTTACAAACCATCTTTTGGGCGGGTATCGCGGCATGGACTGATTGCTTATGCTTCTTCTTTTGACCAGATTGGCATCCTGTCTAAAAATGTGGAAGATGCATCGCTGGTGCTGGAAGTCATTGCCGGGCCAGATGAATTTGACAGCACTGCACTGCAGGATCACCTAAACTGGAATGAAAAAACAAATACTGGTTCCAAACGTATTGCCTTTTTCCCTGAATGGATTGATCATCCGGCCATGGATCCCGAGATCCGGACCGCAATCAAAAATTTCCTGGATGAACTGTCCGAAAAAGGTCATCTTGTTGAGCCTGTTTCATTTCCGTTAAATGAATATATCGTTCCGGCATACTATGTGCTGACCACGGCCGAAGCCTCGTCAAACCTGTCCAGGTACGATGGTGCCAGGTATGGTTACAGGTCTGCTAAAACTCCTGAAGAGCTCTCTGCTTTTTACCAATTCAACCGGACGGAAGGCTTCGGAAAAGAGGTTAAAAAAAGAATATTACTTGGCACATATGTTCTTAGTACGGGCTATTATGATGCCTATTTCACCCAAGCTCAAAAAGTAAGACAACTCCTTGTTAATCAAACGAATAATATCTTTGAAAATTATGATTTCCTGTTAGCCCCCAATGCTCCAAATACTGCTTACAAGAGGGGTCTTTCAGGGTTAGATCCAATGGCCATGTACCTTGGTGATATTTTCACAGTCTTCGCCAATCTCGTTGGTATTCCCTCCATTTCTTTACCAGTTTTTAAACATTCCTCTAACCTTCCTTTTGGATTACAGGTCCTCAGTTCTCCACAGAATGAGGTATCTTTGCAACGCTTTACGCATCAACTGATGCAACAATAAAAGAGAGTAAGATTCCAGTGTGATTTCGGCTTAACCCTTAAAAAAGATTTGTGATGAACAAACTTTTATTGTTTGCCACCAGCCTCGTCTGCCTTAGCCTCGAAGGTTTTGGTTTCCCTCAAATTGGTGGCTCATTTAACGACTCTACAATCAAAACACAAACAGCCAATAATCCGAAAAACGGATTTAAGGACCTGTTTGATACTGAAGCCAGTTCCGCAACTGTTCATCTCAATCCAAAAGCTGTAAGCTTTGTTGAAGATTATATGGCCGAAGAAGGAAGCAGGCTTGAGAAAATGAAAACCTGGGGCAAACCTTTCTTTGATAAGATCGATGCCATCTTCAGGGCCCAGGGTATACCTGTAGAAATGAAATACCTGGCTGTGATTGAATCGGATCTTAAAACTTCTGCCACCTCAAGAGTGGGAGCAGCAGGTCCTTGGCAGTTCATGCCGCAGACTGCAAAGGAACTCGGTTTGAAAGTGAACAGGTCTGTAGATGAAAGAAGGAATTTTACACGGAGCACACAGGCTGCAGCCAAATATTTAAAGAGCCTTTATAAGGTTTATGGTGACTGGTTGCTGGTACTTGCAGCCTATAATGGTGGTCCCGGTAAAGTAAACACCGCGATCAGGAAAAGTGGCAGTACCAATTTCTGGGACCTGCAGAACTTTTTGCCTGCTGAATCCAGGAAACACGTGAAGAAATTCATTGCCACCCATTATATCATGGAGGGTGAAGCTGGTCTGACCACGCTTACCAAGCATGAAACGGAAGCCTGGAAACAACAGAACAATATCACTACCAATGTGGTGGATGCCAGCCTGCCTGTAGTAACAGTTACCGGTAAGTACAATTCCATGGCGCTTACTGCTGCCATCAATATGAACATTACCGAGTTCAATAACATGAATCCTGATTTCGACAGGCAATTATCTGCCAATGGCAAATACGATCTCCGCCTGCCGCAGGATAAAATGGACCTGTTCAACGCCAGCAAGCCCCAGATCCTGGAACATTCCATCAGGCTGATGGTAAGCACGGCCACCCGGTAAGAGCTGAAAATGATTGAAGGCTACCGCAACCCGGTGGCCTTTTTTTATGCTTCCCGGTTTTTTATACCAAGGACCTTCCTGATAGCTGCGCCTTTCAACAGGCATTCTTCCCATTCTTTTTCCGGGTCGCTGTAAAAGGTAATTCCGGAACCAAGCTGGTAGGACAAATAATGTGTGGAAGCATTGTACATGATACTCCTGATCACCACATTGAAATCAAAATCCTGCCCTGGTGAAATATAACCCACTGCCCCGCTGAATATACCACGCGGTGAAACTTCGTACTGGTCTATCAGTTCCATTACCCTCCGCTTGGGCGCACCGGTCATGGAACCCATAGGGAAGGTTGCTGAAATGATCTCCGGGAACCGGGTGTTTTCTTTCAGCTTTCCACTAATTGTAGAAATCATCTGGTACACCTGGGGAAAGGCATAAATGCCAAAAAGCTCATCCACTTTTACAGATGCCTCTTCACAGATCCTTGTCAGGTCATTCCTCACCATGTCCACTACCATTACATTCTCAGCCTGATCTTTGAGACTGTTACGAAGGTCGATTCCAAGTAGCGCATCCTTTTCCTGGTCCGCAAGGTCACGTCCAATGGTTCCCTTGATTGGCTGGCTGAGAACCAGGTCACCTTTTTTAGCAATGTATCGCTCGGGACTGGCACACATCAGGTAACTATTATTTACCCTGTAGAATACGGAAAAAGGATTGGGAGATTCCCTGGAAAGCTGCAGGTAAACATCAAGCGGATCGATGTGGGCATAATCGGCATAAAATTCCTGGCAGAAGTTAATCTCGTAACAATCGCCGCGTTGTATATGGGCCTGGAGCGCTTTGATCTTTTCCAGGTACACTTCCTTCGACAAGCGTGGTTTTATGCTGATGTCCTGAGCCGGTGCAGGTAATGGAACCGGGGTATTGTTGATCTCATTAAAAATTGTCCCGGGATCAGATGACCAGATCTCCATTCCACCAGGTTTCATGACCAGGAGGTGCTGCGGATGGAAAAAAAATGATTCGGCAAAACCGGAAGGATCATAACCCTGTATGGGCAGATGATGGATTTTACTTTTCAAACCATAACCCAGGTGTCCGAAACTCCATTGGTTCTCCGAAATAAAATCATCCAGTTCATTTACATCGTTTGTAGTTATCGAAGCTGAGGTACCTACCGCGAGAAGTCCTTCAAAATGGTGCGGCTGAATAGCGTAAGACTGGTTGTTCAAAAAACAAAAGATGCTGAACCGGCTGCACCAGCTCAACATCTTTTTTTGAAACACTATCATATCCTCAACGGGATAGAAGCAGTTAGTCAGGGTTCTGTATTGTATTAAGTTTAGAAATCCTCTTCGTCGTCATCAAGCCCGCCGGCGTCGTCGTTAAAGAGGTCCTTGAATTCATCATCAACTTTAAAATCATCATCCTCATCAGACTTGCCTGATTTGCCCTTCCTGGATTTGGGCAGGTCAAATTCTTCAAAGTCAGGGTCCCACTCTTCTTCCTCTTCGGCTTTGTCCCAGTTATCGTCATCCGCTACATCATCGTCATCATCATCATCATCCTCTTTCTTACCTTTTTTAGCTGCCTTCTTTGGAGCTTCATCATCCATGTCATCATCATCATCATCATCAGCTTCTTCCTTTTTAGGTTTGGCTGCTTTCTTAGCCTGCGCAATGATGGTATCCAACAGGGCTTTTTCTCCGATTGATTCTTCAAGTAAAATAACTGACATATAGTATTGGGATTACACTGTAAATTTTGTTCGAAGATTTTAATTCGCCAAATTTTGAAAAAATATTTTTTTATAGGCCTGCTCAGGCGATTTTGATGATTTGATCCCTGCCAGGCCCGTTGGATATATAATGTACGCTCGCTGAAAGGTTCTTATTGATGAAATCGATATAATTCTGCATTTCCGCCGGAAGTGCCCCGCCACTCCTGAGCGTAGAACTTTCTGTTCTCCAGCCCGGAAAGGTTTCATAATTAGGTTCAATGGCGGAATGCATCATTTGGAAGGGGATTTCTTTGGTTTGTTTGCCATTGATGGAATAGGAAGTACAGATGCTTAATTCCTCAAATGCATCCAGCACATCGGCCTTGGTGATCACCACCTGGGTTACTCCATTGAGCATCACCGCATATTGAAGTGCCACCAGGTCCATCCAGCCGCATCTCCTGGGCCTGCCGGTAGTGGCGCCGAATTCACTACCAATTTTTCGCAGCTTTTCACCTGTTTCATCTTCAAGTTCCGTAGGGAATGGTCCGCCACCCACACGTGTGCAATAAGCCTTGCTCACGCCGATCACTTCCTTAATCTTTTGCGGCGCCACACCAAGGCCATTACATACACCTGAAGAAATGGTATTGCTTGAGGTTACAAACGGGAAGGTTCCGAAATCAATATCCAGCATGCTGCCCTGTGCTCCTTCTGCCAGTACTTTTTTGCCTTCGGCGATCCTGCTGTTAATAAAATATTCACCATTTACAATATTGAGGCT
>JAEYUA010000019.1 GCA_023433755.1 Bacteroidota bacterium
GGAAGTCCTGCTCCCTTGTTGATCCAGGTAGCGCCACCGTCGCCCGATACATAAAAATGGCTGGTACCGAAACCTCCCAGTACAACGAAAACACTGTCGGGATCCTTGCTCACTGCGATATCCATTACGTAACGGTCTGGAAGTCTTGTGGCACCAGCTCCCTTTACTATGGTAAAGGGTGTATTACCTGTTTCGGTTTTCAGGATATTAGGAACACCATTTACATAGATATTATCGTTGTCGTTGTCATACTGTGAAAACGGTGAAGTAGAAACGTATACGGTATTACCATCTGTGGGAGCCACTCCCAATGCTACTGATGTTTTTCTATAAGCTTCAATATAATTGTTTGCCGTACTGTATGCATTGCCCGACCAGCTACTTCCACCATTGGTGCTAACATGAAGATTGTCTGTAGCACAATAAACACGGTTTGCAATGTTGGGAGCGAATGCAAGAGGCGCTACAAATCCAGTTCTTGAATCTGCAACGGATCCCCAGTAATTGGCAACCTGGGCACCTGTGGAACCACCATTGGTTGAACGGTACATGGCCCTTGCATCACGACTACCAATCATCACCTGGTCGTTGTTGGGATCGATAGCGCAGGCAGCGCCATCACCTCCCACCCAGGAAACCTTGCTCCACGCACTACCATTGTACATTACCACTCCATTGTCCTGCAGGCCTCCAATGAAACGTGTCTGGGTTCTTGATACACCGAGTGAAGGATAAAACTGCAGTGCAACCAGTCCATTGTTAATAGCCGTGAAGGTAGAACCACCATTTGTGCTCTTATAAATACCCCCGTCGCTGCACACATAAAGATTGTTACTGTTGGAAGGATCAAACTGGATATCATGAATATCATCATGGATATTGGTACCGATCTGCGAATTGCTTCCGCCGATAGTGTAAGAGTAAGTATTCACACCTCCGTTAATGATCCTGTTAGCATTTGCAGGACTAATAGCTACCGCATTGGCAAACCAGTATTGCCACTGGCAATGGCCTGAGTTGGCGAGTGCAGTCCAGTTTGTTCCAAAATCGGTGGTGCGGAAAAGTTCAACAGTGCTGTTGGAACTGCGGCCGATACTCGCAACAACTGTATTTGGAGCTGAAGGAAGCTGCGCCAGCTTGGTGAAACCCTGGAAAGTGGCGGGCAGGTTCGCATGTGTTAATTTGGAAAAGCTTGAACCTCCATTGGTGCTTCTCCAGATACCTTTTAATGAGTTACCCAGGTTACCGGCAGCTACCATGATATTGGTTCCGCTGATAGCAACATCTGTACACATGGTTACAGCGAGGATCCTTGTCCAGGTGCTTCCAGAATTGGTCGAACGGTATAACCCATCAGTTGCACAGGCATAAACCGTTGTAGGTGTACCAGGATGGAATCTCATTTGAGTTACGCCAAATAGCTGGTCTGTTGTTTTATTATATACCTGGGTCCAGGTAACGCCACCGTCGGTACTTTTAATGATACCGATACCATAAGTGCCTCTTGTTTTCCAAACATTAAAACCTGTGTTGCCGGGATTGGCCACTCCACCGGTGGAATCAACGCGGTAGACTTCACCAGTACCTGCATACATGATGCTTGGATTGGAAGGATTGATGATAATGGAAGAGACTCCTAGTACGGGGAGGTTAGTTGTGATGGCTGACCAACTGGTACCGCCATTAGTTGATTTCCACATACCACCACTGGCGCTTCCTGCAAACAGGATTTGGCCATTGGTAGGATGAATGGCAATGGAAAGAATTCTTCCGCCGATGCCAATGTTAGGACCAATATTATTCCACATACCACTCTGGATGTCCATTTCCTTCGACATCTGGCGGTTGCGGATGGCTTCGGCCTGGCGCCAGCCATTCATAAATTTTTCATTCAGGTAAAACGGATCGGGATAAGCCCGGGCACGGAACCAGGAGGATAATTGTTTGTCGGCACCGGAGACTCTCCGGCCACCTTCGTGTTCTTCACCTTCGTAAAATTCTTCTTCCTCTTCGTTTACTTCCCGGCCTGTTGATTCAATAGCAATTTTGGTAGTCTTTTCCTTTCTGAGGATAACTAAACCAGAAACCATACACAGGAGAATTCCTGCAATTAGGATTGGTCTTTTCATGTTTTGGTAATTGGATTTGAAAATGAACTTGAAAAATTATTCTTAAGCTTCTTTGATTTATTTTTTGATGATGAGTGATTTGGTTAACAATTCGTTTCCGTTCAACACCCTTACAAGATATCTTCCTGAAGGCAGGGTTGAAACTGGCTGGATCTCTACACTGTTCGTGCCTTTTTTGAGTTTTGTTCTTTGCTTGAATACAACGGCTCCTGCAGCATTCAGCAATTCAATATTGGCCTCTGCATCGGTATTGTCAGAAGTAATAAACAAAGTTGCTCTTGAACTGGCCGGGTTAGGTGCAATGGACATGCTGAAAGAATTGATTTTATTTTCGATTCTCTTCACTTCACTAACCTTCACACTGCCATTGTTACCCACCATCTTTAGGCGGTAATATGAAATGCCGACCGGTGTATTTCCATCCATGCCTTCATAGCTGGCCATTCCGGCTTCCCTCTTTGCAGTAGCGTAATCCACCACATCCCATTTATTGCTGTTGCTGGATGCACTACGTTCTACAATATAGTAGGCAACATTGGTCTCATCCTGGTTCTTCCAGTTCAACTTAACTGATTTTGCAGGAGTAAGCACCGCATCAAAAGAATTGGACTGGGTACTCAACACATAGCTGTCCACTGTAAGCCTGTAATCTTCCACTTCACCTGAACCAAAATAACCGGTTGCATGCGCAGTGGTCATACCGCTGGTGCCATAAGCAAGGCGGACTCGCATATAAGTATGGGATCCGTATGGTAAAGTAGTGGAACCGTTAGGCCAGTATAAATACACAGATTGTGGAGTAGCACTGGAAGGAATACTTTGTGTGATACCTTCTGCAGCCTGGAATACACCGTCTCCATTAAAATCAACCCAAGCGCACAGAGTGGCAGGTGATCCGGTATTATTGAATACTGTTGTGGAAGTAAGATAAACGCCAAGGCTAGGATAGATAGTAGTTAAATAAGGCACTCCATCATCCAGGTTGTCAGAATTGGCCAATGCAGTTTGTCCGCGTGTATTCCATTCCCTGTCATATCCTGTTCCAAGATAAAGCAGGGGATCAGTTTCATGGGCAGCAGGACCCAGCGCATTAGGGTCATAAGATGAAGGCGCATCACCAAAATCCATTGGAGGCCTGAAATTTTCTCCCCCATCGCCTGCTCCGCCCGGCCATGTTCCGCCTGGAAGAGTAATGGGAATGAGAGCACCATTAAAACCTCCGGCGCCATTATACTGCCTGATACCATTGGTATAAAAAGTATAAAGATCTCCATTCCAGGAGATACCTGCCTGGCTGGATGTAATACTGGATGAATTATAAAGTACTGAAGCTCCCGTCATCATATTAAAATGCTCATATTTAACAACCGTGCTGGGAGAAGTACGTGAATTATAATTGATCAGCACACCATCTTTGATGATGAAATCGCCCCAGTCCTGCAACATGTCGTTACTGGCATTAGCATAAGATGGAACAGCAAAAACCTGGCTGATATCTGTTGGGTTTAAAGAAGCATCAAAATCAATTCTGAAGATCATTGATTCTCTCGTTCGGTCATTAGTCGTTCCGAAGGGATCAAACTTTCCTCCTTCCACCCCAATGTATAACTGTCCATTGTAAAAAGCACCACCCGCCCCTTCAAGACTTTGTTCGAAGGTGGGGATATTAAAAGCAGTTGAAATATCTGGTATCACTACTGAAATAGTATTGGTAGTGAAATCATATTTTTTTACCTGTTTGTTGGTGGCAACTGCCGGCCAGCCTTCACTCACATAATATAGAATGTGGTTTTCAGGATCATAGGCAAAACAGTTCATGTAGGTTTTGCTGGCATCAGTAAAAAGATGTTTGGCGATACCTGTAACCGGATCAACCATGTATGCTGAATTATTATCCGGTGTGATCAGGAAATAATCTGGCTGGTTGGTTACAGGACCCTGCAAAGGCCTGTTGCTCCCAGTCTGTTGATAATTATTTGGGAAACTCCCCGTAACACAGGCATTGATGTCTGAAAGATAACAGGTTGGGTCAGTGCCGATGGTGGTAAACGTGATAACAATCCTATTGATTGAAGTGGGAATGGAAATGGTGGCAGATGCCGCATTGCTTGGACTGGCAACAGCCGTGGCATTTGACCAGAATTGTGCATTGGTACCATTTGTCCTTGACAAATTGGTGGTTCCCTGTAAAGTAATGGTCACACTTTGTTTTACGTTGGCTGTATTATATGCATCAACGGAAATCCGCTGGGAGGCATCCACATCATAAAAAGCAAAGCTGGTATTGGTAACGGCATCACGGAAGGTCATGGTAATGGTCTGCCCGTTAGCACTTGGGGTAAACTGCGCGTCATCACC
>JAEYUA010000092.1 GCA_023433755.1 Bacteroidota bacterium
ATTTACTGTGAGTTTTTTTACCGCCAAGAAATAAGGACGCCAAGGAAAGAGAAAGAGAAAACAGAAACAGAAAGAGGCCTGAACAACGTACACTACTTAACGCACTTCCCGCCGAAAAGGCTATTCCCTTATAGTTTGATTACAAGCTCTTTTCCTGTTAAAGCATAATACAAATTCTGCAATCCATGCACATGAAAAACATTGGTACTGACTGGAACTTTGTTTAAGGTAGCTCTCGCAAAACACTCTTTATTATTTTTCATATACCCATAGATCTCATTCTGCTGGTTACCCTGCACCGGCAGCGTACAAATAAATTCACGGGCATCCGGCAGCAGCGCATATTTTTTATTCTCAATAAAACCAGCTTTTTCAAACCACTCAGGCTTCAAAAGAACAGGAAAGAAAACAGAAGGGTCTTTGCCCATCATTTCCAGGTGGAAAAAATCAACAGGCACCGGGATGATCCTGGTGCCTGTTTTGAATAATACAAGATTACCTAATCTTAATTCGGAAGGATTGATCATTTCATTATTTTATCAGATCAGGCTTACACTTCTTTGTACAAAAGCAGTCAGTTCGCTACCCTTCAGCATACCCTGTGAAAGCAGGGCAAGATCATAGGCCTGCTTCGCCAGCGCGGTCTGTTGTTCTCCCTCAGCTCCAAGGATTTTGTTGACTAATGGGTGATTGCCATTGATGGCTACCTTATAGGTATCCGGCAGGGAACCATAGAACTGCATGCCGCCACCGCCCATGCGGGCCATATCCTTCATCCGGCGCATCCATTCTTCCATGGTAATAGTGACCGGGAGTTCATCAGCCGCTAAACTTTCCACTTCCACTTTCATGTTGGTATTACTGATGGCTTTTTCAAACACCTCCTTCAGCTTCTTGGTTTCATCTTCCGTAAGCTGGTGTTTTGACTGGTCCTCTTTCTCGATCAGTTTATCCAGCACATCAGCATCTACTCTCTTGAATGAAGTTTTTTCCAGCTTCATTTCGAGGTGCTGCATGAAATGGTTGTCAATGGGAGAATTCATCAGCAGCACATCATAATTCCTGCGGTTGGCACCCTGGATAAAAGCATCCTGCTTTTCCGCGTCAACCGTATAGAGATAGACCAGCCTTTCATCCTTTCCTGTCTGGAAGTCCTTCACCTTCGCATGGTATTCTTCCAATGTAAAATGTTCCTGTTTCGTATTGGTCAGTAATACAAAATCCTTGGCCTTTTCATAGAATTTCTCCTCGCTGAGTGCGCCATATTTTACAAACAGCCCTATGTCATTCCATTTTTCCTCGTAGGCCTTCCTGTCCTTGCGAAACAGTTCATTCAGTTTGTCGGCTACCTTACGCGTGATATAACTGTTGATCTTTTTCACATTGCTGTCGGCCTGCAAAAAACTGCGGCTCACGTTCAGCGGGATGTCAGGAGAATCAATCACGCCATGCAATAGCATCAGGAATTCAGGAACAATATCCTTTACTTCATCCGTAATGAATACCTGCCTTGAAAACAGTTTGATCTTATTGCGCTGGATCTCGAAATCATTCTTCAGTTTGGGGAAGTACAATACACCCGTCAGGTTGAAGGGGTAATCCACGTTCAGGTGGATCCAGAACAATGGTTCTTCGGAAAAGGGGTAAAGCTCCCGGTAAAAAGAAAGGTAATCCTCATCCTTCAGTTCCGAAGGCTGTTTGGTCCAGATAGGATTGGTATTATTGATGATATTGGGAACGTCGATGCTTTTATACTTTGTTTCGCCTTTTTCATCCTTTCCATCCTCAACCGATTGCTGGCGGGTGCCAAACTGGATCGGTACCGGAAGGAACTTGCCATATTTTTCAAGAATGGAGCTGATCTTTTCTTCTTTCAGGAATTCTTCGTTCTCACTGTTGATATAGAGAATCACATCCGTACCACGTTCCGTGCGGTTGCCTTCTGTAATTTCAAATTCTGTACTGCCATCGCAGATCCACCGGGCTGGTTCCGCGCCATCCTGGTAGGAAAGGGTCTGGATTTCCACCTTGTCTGCCACCATGAAAGCAGAATAAAAACCAAGTCCGAAGCGCCCGATAATCTCGTTAGCATCATTGGCTTCCTTGAATTTTTCCATGAATTCAGTAGCTCCTGAGAAGGCAATCTGGTTAATGTATTTTTTGATCTCCTCTGCCGTCATTCCGAGGCCGCTGTCCGAGATGGTAATGGTTTTGGCTGCTTCATCCAGTTTTACCTTGATGGTCAGGTCGCCCAGTTCCTGGTTGTACTGTCCCAGGGAGGAAAGGCGCTTGATCTTTTGCGTGGCGTCCACCGCATTGCTCACCAGTTCGCGTAAAAAGATCTCGTGATCCGAATAAAGGAATTTTTTGATGATGGGGAAGATGTTCTCTGTATGAATGGAAATCGATCCTTTTTCCTGTACCATGCGATATATATTTTTAGTGGTGCAATGGCTGATCAAGAGCTGTTCCAATCCTGTTTTAGTTGCCAGATTGACAGCAGTACGACAGTTTATGTCCTGAAAATTTCAATCCAGGCATTATGGATTTCAATTCGTGACGTATGCGCTTGACACGGGTTCTGTTTTGGTGCAATTTTACTTCATCAACGACAGATACTTTTTAGCAATCCTTCCATATAGCAGTAGTTTTGGTAGCGGCCCCGTAAGGCCGCTTTTTTGCTATCGGCCATTAGCTATAAGCAACTTCAACCTTTTAGTTGCTTCAATGAAGTAATAATCCGCGTAGGTCAGGGCTACATCCACTTCGGTACCGGCAGGCAGGTGTCCCACACCGTGCTTCAAAATGAATCCTCCATTACTTCCGGAAGCGGCTTTGTAATCTTGTGAAAGCGTTGCCATGATGGTTTCAGCCGATTGCTGGTACAAACCAGCTTTTGCCTTGTCTTGTATAAAACTTTTCAACTCCAGCAAAGCTGAAGCGATGATGGCCGCGGCAGAGGCATCTCTCAGTGCCCCGGCGGGCGCATTGAAATCCCAGTAAGGAATTTTATCTGCGGGAAGATTGGGATGATGCAGTAAAAACTCCGCGATCTTTTCTGCCTGCTCCAGGAATGCAGGGTCCCTGGTTTCACGGTAAGTCATCGTAAATCCGTACAGTCCCCAGGCCTGTCCTCTTGCCCAGGCAGATTCATTGCTGAATCCCTGTGCGGTGCGCTTTTCTTTGATCACTCCTGAAACAGGGTCGTAATTGATCACATGATAGGAGCTGTTATCAGGCCTGAAATGATTTTTAATGGTATTGCGCGCATGCGTTACTGCAATATTGTAATAAGCTGAATCGCCCGAATGTTTTGTAGCCCAGAATAAAAGTTCCAGGTTCATCATATTGTCAATGATCACGAGAAAATCTTTCGGGTCAGAATCCCAGGAGCGGATAGAGCCGACCACGGGATTGAAGCGGGTAACCAGTGAACGGGCACTGTTCATTAAAACCTCTTCATAAGATTTCATTGGCTGGATGCGGTTGGCATTTCCAAAGCTGCAAAACATCATGAAGCCAAGATCGTGGGTGCCGCGGTTGTATTGCTCCTTCTCCAACAGCTTGAGCATGCGCAAGGCTTCCAGGTACAGGCTGCTGTCTTTTGTTTCTTCAAATAACTGGAGCAGGGTACCCGGGTAAAACCCACTGCACCACCAATCAGATGTGCTCCATTCGTATTTCCCGGTCTTAGGATCAAAATTTTTGGGAAAACGGCCCGGTGGTACCTGGGTGGATAAATAACTGTATTGTTTAGCAGCAAAGGCCAGGTCTTTCCTGGTCTGCTCCTGCATCCCTGGTATCCTGTCTTTGGGTTTTTGTACCGAGCAGTTAACCAGCAACACCAGGATTACCAGTATGTAAAAAATTCTGACCATAAGCTGTGAGCTTAGCGGGTTTTTTTAGTCCGGTCTTTCACCTTCTTCTTGCTTGCTTTTTTAGCCGCTGCTTCCTTCTGTCTTGTTTTATCGATTTTGATGTTGTGGCGGATCACATCCCAGTATTCTTTTCCATAGCCTACGAGGATCTCACTGCCGGCAGGAATCTCTTTTTTGGATGTGATGTAAACATTCTTTCCATCCTGGATATAATCAGAATTGTTTACAATACCCTTGACGCGTACCACGCCCCTTGCATCATTGGCATAACGGGCCAGCGCTTTGGGATAAGGCTTCGCGTCGATCACATGGTTGCGGGTAACATAATAGATATAACCGTTATCCTCATGCGCTGCTTCCTTCCATGTTCGTACTCGTCCCTTGTATTCAACAATGCGTGTATCCTTGGGAATTGTTTTTTTGGTGAAGAGTCCTTTTCCTGCATTCGGTAAAGTGGATTTTTTTACCACCAGTTGTTTTTCAAGTAATGCCATAATTTGTAAAAAGCCGTGAAGATAAGGTAGGGAAGCCATAGGCCAATAGCCAATGGCCAATAGCATTTAACCGGGTAGGCTATGCAAACCAATCCTGTTTCCTTCTGTATCAAGGAACACCGCCATATAACCATGTTCAGGAGAGATCATGGTTTTGGGCACCAGGACTTTTCCGCCGGCAGCTTCCACTTTCTCAATTATGTTTTGCACATCAGGGTTTCCATTGAGGTAAATTAAGGGTCCATCAGTGGAGGAAGATTTATAAAAAGATTCATTGAAACAGAGTGCACCTCCAATATTCATCGGGTCACTTATAGGAAATAAACGCATCTTGATATTGGGCAGATCCATCACCGGCATGGAAATACCGAAGATTTCTTCATAAAATTTTTGAGCCCTGTCAATATCACGCGCTGGTATTTCAAACCAACTGATGGCATGTTTGAAAGTCATTATTAAATATAATTGAAAAAAGAGATTGACATCTTTTTTCGAACAACTTCGATGGCATGAATTTTCGTGCTGTAGAGGTTAAATAATTTATGCAGGACAATACCAACTTCCTTTCAGGTTATAACGACCTGGAAAAAGGCGCTTACCTCGCCGCTATTGCTTCTATAGCTACTGCAGACCGCATAGCAAGCCCTGAAGAGATAAATCACCTGGAACAATTAAGCCAGGCAGCTTCCCTTTCTCATGAGCAACAACAATTTGTAACACGGGCGGCAACTGAAATGCAGGAACAGGATCTTCATGAAAGCCTCGACATCCTCAAAGAAAGCGAGTTGAAATATTCACTGGTTACAGACCTGATTGCCTTTGCCAGGTCAGATAAAGACTTTACTAAGGATGAGGAAGAAGCTGTCCATAAGATTGCCCAATACCTGGGTGTGGACGAAAAACAATATTCCCTTCTTGGAGAATTTGCTGAAGAAGCGGCAGCGGGAAATGTGCAGGCAGAACAACAAGGGACAGAACCATCTTATTTAACGGGTGGTTTGAAAGAAAAAATGCAAAGTGCAGGAATCAATACCGGCAGTTTATTGAAAGGATTATTGGCCATCGCAGGTCCTATGATCCTTTCCAGGATGATGAATCGCCGTGGTGGTATGGGTGCCGGGGGTGGCATGTTTGGCGGTGGTGGAGGCGGTCTTGGCTCTCTCATTGGCATGCTGGGTGGCGGATCAGGTATTGGCCGGGGAGGCAGCGGGGGATTATTGGGAAGTATACTCGGCGGATTTCGCCGGTAAAATAATTTTTCATCTAAAAATCAATAAAATGACAAGGCTAAGATCATGGTTGTTTATGGGCTTCATTGCCATGGGGCTGGGATTCACATCCTGCAATAATAAAGGCAAGGATACTCCCAGGGAAACGGTAGATACCAATACTACCATTAACACAGGTCCCGTAGTAATTTCTGGTGATGCAGAACTGGAAAATGGAGTAAGGGATGCTATTAAGGATTACCCCGGCGTTTCAGCCACGGTAACAGATGGTGTCATCAATCTTACCGGTTCAATTGAACGCGATAACTGGATGAAATTAAAACCAGCACTTGACGGATTAAGTCCGAAAAGAGTGAATGCAGACAACTTAACCATTAAATAATTTTTATGGCAGTACAAACTAAATATGCGGAACTGATTGAAGCCGCAAAACAATCAGGTATCAGGAATTTACAGGTTCGTGAGCAGGACCAGGTGTTGTACATTGACGGAGAAGCACCCAATGGCCAGGTTAAAGACCAGCTCTGGAGCGTTTATAACAGGCTTGATCCTGATTTTAAATCAGGAGATGTGGTGCTTGATGTGAAAGTTGCTGAAATGGCTTCAGGAACAAAAGCAAAAGTGATAACCGAAACTTCTAACCTGAATATCCGGAGAGGTCCCGGCACTGACCAGCCCATACTTGGCAAAGCAGCACATCATGAGATCGTAACCATAGTGAACCAGACCAATGACCAGTGGAGTCTCATCCGGACTGACAAGGGTGTGGAAGGATATGCTTACAGTCAATACCTCGAAAAAGCATAAATAAAACCCGGCCAACGCCGGGTTCTTTTTTAATACCCGGGATTATACCGTTGCCCGATCACCAGCACGTTGGCCCTTCCTTTAAGAATGTTTCCCGTAGTGCGGTATTTAAATTCAATCTTGTCAATATAACGTCCATCACGGGCCAGTTCAATGATCCTGCTAAATTCTCCTGCCTTGATTTCATCATCAAGATTAGGAGCCAGGTGATCACCATTCTGAAAATAGATTTTGATATTGTTCAGACGTATGTCGCGGTCCTCCACCTTGAACCTGATAGCAGTAAACTGGTTCCTGCTGTCCACTTTTATTTCGTCCTTGTCGCGTACAAAATTCACCTTGCTTTCCGATAGTAGTTCCCATCCTTCTTCAATGCCTATACTGCGGCGGGAGGAGGAACAGGCAACAAGTGATACAATTAAAAGAGCAAAAAATATTTTAGATAAGAGCGTGGGAGTTTTGATAACAGGTAGCATAATGTTTTATCTATACACAATCAAATTCTGTTCCCCCGGTTTTAAGCAGGCGCAGCAATTTTTTTACAGCAGGGACTGTAGGAGTGGGCATGATGGTTGTATATCCACAAAACAGAAATTTTATTTTAAAAATTAAAACTGGATAGATTATGAAAAAAACAATGTTCGCATTGCTTTTCGTGGGTGGCAGTTGTGCAGCGTTTGCCCAGGACGATTCTAATATGGCTACAACCAACGCCATGACTACAAGTACGGAATACAATGCATATAGCGCTTTTACAGCAGCAGCTCCCGATTTTGTAAGAAGCTACGTGGTGCGTGATTACCCGCTGGCTACTGATATCCGCTGGAGGCAGAATGGTGACTGGTGGCATGGTTACTATGTGGAAAATGGTGCACCCATGCACGTGTATTATAACAATGCCGGCCAGAGCTTCCGCGCCGCTATTCCTGTAAGGCAAAGCCTGGTACCGGATGATCTGGTAACTAAAGTTGTGGATATGTATGGTCCAATGGTGTATGATGTAAATCTAATCAAAGG
>JAEYUA010000044.1 GCA_023433755.1 Bacteroidota bacterium
TATCTCCCCGCTGGGGCTTAGTCTCTGTTTGCGATGTGCCTATGTTTATATGGGAAGTGTTTAGGTGCGAGATGTGAGAAGATCATTTCAATTCCGAAATACCAATTCAAATTGAAAGATTGAAAATCAAAAGCATATCCGCATAAGGTCTTGCAGCTAGTAGCTAGCAGCAAGCTCCTATCAACTAAACAGATGTTCATCGCATACGCAAACCCAGCCCCAGCGGGGCGGCATGTCAGTAGCAATGAGACAACCCACATGGAAATTTAAACCTCCGAGCCCCAGTGGGGCGCCATGTTAAACTGAAAAGCCGCGAGCTTTTAGCTTCTAGCTGCGAGAGGTTAACACGATCATAGTTTCCAGAATTAAGCAAACCCAGTTTACGAAATGGATATCCGCATAAGGTCTTGCAGCTTGCCGCTTGCAGCTCCTCCGCTCCTCCGCACTCCGCACCCCGCTCTACCATTCATCCATGCCTTAACCTTATTTAACGAGAATTCACACAAGATGCGAATATCTTCGTACTCACATCAAAAGCTTATGAAGAAATTTTACCTTATCCTGCTGCTGCTTTGCATCGCAGGTTTTGAAGCAACCGCGCAAAAGGTAGCCGGTACGGTGAAAGGCATCCTGCAGGACAGCATTTCAGCTACAGTCATCAGCGATGCAACAGTTTCAGTAGTGCGCACCCGCGACTCTTCATTAATATCCTTTACACTCACTTCAAGAAACGGCAACTTCGAGATCAAGAACCTTGATGCAGGTGAATACCAGCTCATATCATCATTCCAGGGACTGCAGACACGTAAAACAAAATTTGTGATCAGCCAGCAGTCACCTGTTGCCGACCTGGGTGTCATTAAAATGGACAGGTACTATAAACCACTTGATGGTGTAGTGATCACTGATGAAGCGCCGGTGAGGATCAAGGGAGATACACTTGCTTTTAATGCGGATGCTTTCAAAACCAAGCCCAATGCAACGGCTGAAGACCTTTTGAAAAAATTACCCGGGGTGCAGGTTGACAGGGATGGCACGGTAAAGGCCCAGGGTGAAAATGTGCAGAAGGTTTATGTTGATGGTAAGGAATTTTTTGGCAATGATCCCAAGCTGGCCACCAAGAACCTGGCGGCTGAAATGATTGACCAGGTAGAGATTTTCGACGATATGAGTGAGCAGGCCAAATTCAATGGTGTGGATGACGGTAGCCGCAGCAAGGCCATCAATCTTAAACTGAAAAAAGAAAAGAAGAAAGGTGTGTTTGGAAAAGCCTACGCGGGTTATGGCAGCAATGAAAGATATGATGTAGGACTCACCGCCAACCTGTTTAAAGGGGCCATGCAAACTTCTCTCATAGCCAAATCAAATAACACCAATAATATCGGCTATACTGTTAATGATATGCTTGGCATGTTTGGTGGCGGAGGCATGATGGGTAACCGGATGGGTGGTATGAACCTGGTGCGCATAGGTGGTGGTGGCGGGGGTAATTTTGGAGGGCTTAACCTTGGAAGCGCCGGCAGTGGTCTCACCTCTTCTTCCCAACTGGGCTTCAACTACCGTGATACCTGGAGTCCTTCATTTGATGTTTCGGGCAGTTATTTTTACAACAGGACACAAACCCGCAATAACCAGAGCAGCCTGCGGCAGACATTTGTAAATGACACCACGTTCATTAATGACCAGTTGCGCCAGTCATTAAGCCGTAATGACAATCACCGGATGAACCTCCACATGACCTGGAAGGTTGACTCACTGAACTCTATCATCTATTCTCCCTCGCTCAGTTACCAGCAGAGCATCAACGAATCTGATGATACCACTTCTTTTTTTTCGAGAGTGTTGCAGTCAAAGGAAGAATTGAACCAGAGCCGCCAGTTCATCAATGGAACCGGTGAAGGATTGAACTGGACCAATAACCTGGTATGGCGTAAAAAATTCTCAAGGGTAGGCAGAACACTTTCCGTGACCTTGAACAATACCATCAATAATTCCCTCAGGGAGAATTACAATGTATTCAACGCAAAGTTCAACCCGCGCAATAACTATAACCATACAGATGGTAATTCACGTAATTACAGCGCAGGATTTTCCTATACTGAACCTTTAACGCGCAATAAAGTGGTGGAGCTTAATTATAATTACAGCCGCAACAAATCCGAATCCGACCGCGAATCATTTGCTTACAATAATACCACAGGTAAATACGACCAGGTTGACCCGTTCCAGACAAATCATTTTCAGAATATCAATGAAAACCACAGGGGGGGTGCCAATTTCCGTGTGGTCCAGAAAAAATACAATTACCAGTTAGGTGTTAGTGTGCAACATACCAGCCTGGTAAGCGATAACCTGACAAAAAATGTATTACAGGAGCAGCAGTTCCTGAATTTTTTCCCAACAGCTTCCTTCAACTACCAGTTCCAGCGCAGCCGCAGCCTGCGGTTCAATTACAGGGGCAGCACCAGGCAGCCATCCATCAACCAGTTGCAGGATATCCTTGATATCAGCAATGCGCCTTATTATTATATTGGGAATGCAGGACTGAAACCCGAGTTCACCAATAATTTTACCCTGAGCTATAATTTCTTTGACATGCTCAAGTTCAGGAATTTCTTTGCCTACCTCACCTATAATAACACCTATAATCGCATAGCCAATTCCGTTACCATCAACCAGGATGGTACGCAGCTAACCAGGCCTGTGAACATGAATGGATATTACATGCTCACCGGTAATGTGAACCTGGGATTCCCGATCAAAAAAATGAAGGGAGGCAATTTCAACACCACCTCGAGAATTATGGTCAACAGGGAACCCGGACTGTTCAACGGCGTTAAAAATTTTACGAACAATATTAATATTGGGGAGGACCTGCGACTTAATTATAATCTAAAAGAAAAGCTGGACCTGGGCATCACGGCCAGCATCAATTATAATTCTGTGAAGTACAGCAATCCCGGCACATTCAACCAGGACCAGTCATATTTCACTCACAGCTATTCAGCCGATGTGTCCTATACGCTTCCAAAAAATTTCATCCTGGCCACTGATTTCGATTATACATTCAATACAGGAAGAACTGCAGGCTACAACCGGAACTTTGCTTTGTGGAATGCCAGCCTGGCCAAACTTGTATTTAAAAATAAAAGAGGAGAGATCAAGGCTTCCGTTTTTGATATCATGAACCAGAATATCAGCATCACCCGGAACATAGGAGCCAATTATGTTGAAGATATACGCAACATGACACTGCAGCGTTATTTCATGCTCACCTTTACTTATAACATCAATCGTATGGGAGGGAAAAACATGCCGGCCATGCTGGAGAGAGCTACGAGGGGAGTGAGGGTGATGTGAGGCGTGAGGCGTGAGACGTGAATGGTGAATCGTGAATCGTGAATGGTGAGGCGTGAATCGTGAGAGCCAACAGCTTCCAATGCTGTGATAACCAATTAAAACTTATCTGTATTTCTGCATCTCCATAGAACTTTAGAGATCATATTTTGTGAGGATTCCCTTTCACGTTTCACGATTCACGTCTCACGAAAAAGCCCTCCGATCAGGAGGGCTTTTCATTATTTGATCATCCTTTTACCGGAAGGTGTGTAATTCCCTGGAACGGTGGATGTTCCGAAGAGCAACACCCCTAGTATGGATTTGGTGAACCTCCACAGATTAAAGGAGGGTTCATAATGCGCCTTGTAGATTTTAACCTGCTGGCGGGCATGGACAATGTTCCTGTTTTTCATACTGGATGCTTTACAAATGTGGAAAAATAGTAGAGAAAGATAGAAAAACTTGTTGATAAAACGAAGAGTTTATCTATTTTGGCGCTCACAAAACGTTAAATCCCCCATGAAAATTCCAAAACCAAAACTTATTGGCCTCATTCTGCTTGTTTGTGGACTTCAAACCAGTGCCCAGTTTAAACTTTCCAAGCTTCCCCGGGTACCTGTAACGAATAACGACCTGAGAATCAATCTTCAAAAAGTAATTGCCGATTTTCCCAACCAGTTTGCCGAACTCAGGGGTGATACCCTGGAACTAAACCCGCAAACCGTGGAGTATGCGTCAAGGCTGGAGTTTGGCATGGCACCCATGAATTCAATCATGGAATACAGGGGACTGGAGCCGAGGTATAGCTGGCAGGCACAGATCATAAATACGGAAGAGTTCGAGGAAGCCAGCAAAAAATATGACTGGTTGTGCAAACAGCTCAAAGTAATGACCATCAAGCTTGATGGCGGTTATACTTTCAGCCTCAATGGAAATTATGAAGCCCCTGATGATGCCCGCGGCTTCAGCAGCAGCATTTATAAATTAACTCCCAATGCCAGCAATATGCCCCGGCTCAAGATAGAAGTAAGCATGCAGTTCGAATTCCCCGAATGGAAAGTGGTCCTTTCGGTATATGAAAAAGAGAGAGAGGATCATGAGAGAGGGGAAATTGAGGAATAGCTGTGAGCCTCGAGCTGCGAGCTGCGAGATAACTCTTCGCATGAAGTTCTCTCTCTCCCAACTCGCAGCTAGAAGCTAGCAGCTAATAGCCAATAGCCAATAGCCATTGGCCCGTTGGCTACTGTTGTATCCTAAACCGATTCCCCTCCGGCATATTCTTCCGCATTTCTTCCATCATCTTCTCCCGCTCTTTGGTGAATTGTGCTGCCGTCATTTTTTTACCTTCTTTAGGAGGTTTGATTTTGGAGGTGTTGACTTTTGGTGAGAATTCCTGGACCTTGTAAATGGTACGGCCATTGTCAATATCCAGCTCAAGGATCAGTCCGGGTAGCTGTCCCTGGTAATCAGGTCCTGCCGGCACAGGTACATCAGTTGTGTACCAGGCCACTACCGTAACCGTATCATTGATAATGGTCGTTTTCATTTCACCATTCTCCATTGACATCCTTGAACTGGTATTGACCCTAGTAGTAGTTGCTTTTTTTGCGGTATAGTTAAGAATGGTTTTGGTTTCATCGGAAAGTTTCCATTCCTGCCGGCGGATGCTGTCGGTGATGAGAAAGGTACGCTCGAACATTTCGCGCTGGTCGGTACGGATGCCCGATTCAAAATCGTGATAAATGATATCGTTGGATACACCGGCAAACCGGATCACCATGCCACCGCTTTGCAAGGTTTGGGCATCACCATCATTTTCAGTGCTGGGCAGGAATTGCCAGAGTGATTTACCGGAAGCGAAAAGCAGTTCAAAATGATCTACTCTCGATTTTGGCATTTGTGCTGCAATAGCCGGGTCAATATTAAAAGCGCGTACGGGTAACTGTGAGGTGCGTTCATAAACCACCCTGCCTTCTTTTACCTGGGCAAAGACCGTAATGGATAATAAAAGGAAAGTAGTAAAAAGAGCAGTTTTGATCCAGGTTTGGTTCATCAGCATTTTCATGATGGGGGTCATTTTTAACAAATGTAAACGAGGGTTATCGTAGATGCTGTTAATAGTCGTTGCATCTACGTTAATAATGGTTAAAGGCATTATGGACGGCAATTGAAAGGGCTAATTTTGCCGGGATGCACCAGTTGAAAAATATCAAATGGCTACCGATGCTAATGGTACTGACCATTGCAGCCATCGCTGCCTTCCAGTATTACTGGCTGGAAAAAGCATTTGACCGGGAGAAACGTACGCTTGAAAGACAGACCAATATGTTGTTTCGCGAAACGGTGGGACAACTGCAGGCATCCAAACTGCGGATCGACCAGGTGCAGGATAGCGTAAAATCTTCCGGCCGAATTGTATTAAATGTGGATACCAACACAAGGCCCGGCAACAGGGCCATGAACCAGAAACTGGTTTCCATGATGAATGTGATGGTGCAGAAGTATAAGGATTCCGGCCGCACATCCATTTTGCGTGATTCAACCGGTACCTATATCTTCAGGGATGCGGGCAGGATGGATACTTTACGCATAGCCAACCGTCGTTTGCCTGGTGGCCGCCGCGACCGGCTCGTTCAGTTTTTGTTTGATGTGGATTCCATGCAGGATTCTATTAAGGTAAAAGAATTGCAGGCTGCTTATGCAAAAAGGCTGGATGAACAGAACCTGGATGTTCCCTTTTCCATCAGCCGGGTAACTACAAGAGAAACCAGGGAGCCTGTGTTCAATGAAGTAACGCTTGGCTTTCAAACTCCAATTACCTACCGTGTCGACCTGGGCAATACCACTGGCTTCCTATTAAAAAGAATTGCAGCACCCATTTTGTTTTCCCTGTTTCTTGTAGGTTTTACCCTTCTTTCCTTTTCCATTCTTTACCGCAACCTGATGAAACAACGCAGGCTTGCTGATATCAAAAATGAATTCATCAGTAATATCACACACGAACTGAAAACACCCATTGCCACCGTTAGTGTGGCCATCGAAGCATTAAGAAGTTTCAATGCCACCATGGACCCCGCCCGTACAAAAGAATATCTTGATATTTCAGCCAATGAGCTCCAACGGTTATCCCTGCTGGTTGACAAAGTGCTCAAGCTTTCCATGTTCGAGAAAAAAGAGATCGAGCTCAAATATGAAAGCCTGGATATGAAGGAAATGGTAAAGGAAGTGACCTCCTCCATGAGATTGCAATTTGAAAAACATCAGGCAACGGTGAATATCAACGCTGATGATGATACCTTAATGCAAGGCGACAGGCTGCACCTTGTGAGTGTGATCTTTAACCTGCTTGACAACGCTCTCAAATACAGCAGCGGCCAGCCACAGATAAATATCGACATCCGCAAACAGCAAAACAGGATGGTGCTGAGTATTGCCGATTCAGGTATTGGCATTCCTTCCGAATATCACCAGAAAGTGTTTGAAAAGTTTTTCCGGGTTCCTACCGGAAACCTGCATAATGCAAAAGGTTATGGCTTGGGCCTTAGTTATGTGGCGCATGTGATCAACCGCCACAAAGGTTCCATTAAGGTGGAATCAGTTGAGGGAGATGGCAGTAAATTTATTGTAAACCTGCCTTTGCAGGAAGCAGCTTAAATCTTCTTTATGGCACATGCGAAAATTCTTTATGTAGAAGACGAGATCTTTCTCGCCAAGATCGTAAGCGAAACCCTCCAGGGTAAAGGTTACGATGTGGTGCTGGAAAGTGATGGCGGCAGGGCGCTTGCGGTTTTCGAAGCTGAAAAGCCAGATGTATGCCTGCTGGATATCATGCTGCCTAACAAGGATGGTTTTGCTATTGCAGATGAGATCAGGGAACGCAATGCGGAAGTACCGATCATTTTCCTGAGTGCCAAATCACAATCAAGCGACGTGGTGAATGGCTTCAGGCTCGGCGCCAATGATTATATACGCAAACCATTCAGCATTGAAGAACTGATCGCACGCATTGAAAATGTTTTAAAAAATAAGGCAGACAGTCCTGCTGAAGCCGAAGAGGTATCTATTGGCCAGTACCGTTTTAATATTAAAAGACAAACTCTCATTCACCCCGGGGAAGCTAAAAAACTCAGCTACCGGGAAAGTGAATTACTCCGTCTTCTTTACAACAACCGCGATAAGATTGTAGAACGCAGTGAGATCCTGACCCTGCTCTGGGGCAGCGATTCATTTTTCAACAGCCGGAACCTGGATGTTTACATCACCAAGCTGAGAGGCTATCTCAAGCTGGACCCAAAGATCGAGATCATCACCATCAAAGGCATCGGCTACCGGTTCGTCATGAATTAGAGCAGCCTGTGGCACAGGTTTTTCTTCCATCATGCATGGGCTTAAGAGACAGGATCAGGAAAAACAAGAAAGCTGTTTTGATTACAGCAGGAATACTGCTTGCCATCTTCCTGTTCTTCCTTGTATTTGTAGACCGGCTCGTTGAGCCCATCCTCCGCAACCGGCTGCATACACTGATCATCAAAGGTTCTGACAGCCTTTATACCTACCAGCTCGGTAATCTCAAGGCCAATTTTTTTGGAGGCAACGTTGAGGTTGAAAATCTACAGATACGGATCGACAGTAGCAGGTATCATGAACTTCACCGAAAAAATGCATTACCCGCACTTACCATGCAACTAACCCTGGATAAGGGACAGTTCAGGGGAATCAGCGTTGTGGCCTTGCTCTTTGGTAAAAAAGTGCGCATACAGGAAATCCTATCGCGTGCTGCCGACCTGAAAATCTCAAGGCATGTTCAACTTGAAAGGGATCAACAGTTTGATAAACCTTTATGGAAATCCATTCAGCCCGATATTGAAGGCATTTACGTGGAACGCATTAAACTTGATGGCATCAAACTCCTGTACCGGAACGCAGATACTTCCGAATCGGTGAAACTTCAGTTCGACCGCTGCGACGCACTATTTGAAGATATAGCGATTGATAGTACCGCTGCTGCCGATACTAACCGCATTGGTTTCACACGCGACATATTAATGAAGTTCCATGACCTCAAATTCCGCACGCAGGATTCCACCTATAAAATGAAAGCGGAATGGATCACCTATTCTTCAAGGGATAAAAGTTTCGAGGTAGATAGTTTCAAACTGCAGCCCACGCTGGAGAAAGATAGTTTTTACAAGGCTTTCCCTGTGCAGCAAAGCCTTTATTATATTGAATTTGTAAAAGCCCGCTTCCATAACCTGCACCTCGACCGATTTCTGCACAGCAATATGATTGAAGCAGACAGCATATTTTTTGTGAGACCACAGATCGAAGTCTATAATGATAAATCAATGCCACCTGCTTTTGTTTCCAAAGTGGGCAAGTATCCGCATCAGAAACTGCTTAAAGCAAATGAGGGCATTCATATTGGGAAGATTGGTTTCACCCATGGTGATATAGAGTACAGGGAAAAGAATGAAAAAACCATGAAGGAGGGCAGGATATTCTTCAATGATCTTTCCTTCGAGGCCACCAATGTCACTAATATTACTTCCGTGATCAAAAAGAACCCGGTTTGTAAAGCAAGCGTTACGGGCAATATCCTGGGCGCAGGCAGGCTGAATGTAGATTTCCGCTTTTTCCTTGATTCACTCGAAGGTCAGTATGAAGCCAGTGGCTGGGTGAAGAACCTGGGCGCGGCGCAACTGAATCCCCTGGCCATTCCACTTGCCAACGCGCAAATCAATTCCTTCAATATTCAAGAACTCAATTTTTTTGTTAGGGGAGAAGATTTTGAAGCAAGATCGGATGTGAGAATGTTATACAATAATTTGTCTGTAACCCTGAGAAAAACGGATGATGAAACCGGGCAAACCTCCGTGAAAAAATTCATTACTAAGATCCTCAACAAATTTGTGTTGTATCCCGACAATCCCGGAGCTGACGGGGTGGAAAGAACCGCTTCGGACTCGCGTGTGCTGCGACTTACCAGCCAGTCATTTTTCGCACTGTTCTGGAAGTCCATCTTCGCAGGCATGCAGGATATCATGATGAAGTCGGGCAGGTATAGCTGAAGGCTTATGGCCTTTGGCTGCAATCTCGTTTGCATCCATTGTTTCAATAACTCCCTTATCTTGAATGATTAGTTTTTACTTTTGACTTCATGCAATGGATCGTTGCTTCTAAAATCTTCACCGGTGAAAAATGGCTCCATGATCATGCAGTAGGTATTGAAAATGGAAAAATCCTTTCTGTTGTACCATTCGCTGATCAACAGAACATGGAATTTTACACAAACCGCCTGCTCGTTCCAGCATTCATCGACGTGCAGGTATATGGCGCGGCCGGAAAGTTATTTTCCGTGTTCCCTGAGGCAGCCACTCTTTCATTGATGAATGATGAATTCAGTAAAGAGGGCACCATTCTTTTCCAACCCACAGCAGCAACCAACTCTTTTGAGGTCTTTAAAAAATGTATTGATGCGGTAAGGGATTACTGGTTGCAGGGAGGCAGGGGGGTGCATGGCCTGCATCTCGAAGGGCCCTGGATTCATCCCGAAAAAAGAGGTGCGCATGTAAAAGAGCATATTATGCAGCCTCAAATTAAAGAGGTTATTGAATTACTTGATTACGGTAAAGAGGTGATCACCATGATCACCCTTGCTCCTGAGCTATGCAGCAAAGAAGTGATCAGCCTTATTCGATCAAGGGGGGTCGTGATTTCAGCGGGACATAGCATGGCAACTTACGCGCAGGCGATGGAAGGATTTGATAACGGGATTACGGCAGTCACCCACCTGTTCAATGCCATGACGCCGCTGCATCACCGCGAACCCGGGCTGGCGGCCGCCGCCCTGCTGCATCCACAGGTAAAGGCCAGCATCATTCCGGATGGCCATCATGTGGATTATGCCATGATCACCCTTGCGAAGAAATTGATGCATGACCGGTTGTTTGCTATTACCGATGCTGTAACAGATACGGACAGTGGTCCGTACCGGCATGTAAAAGCAGGTGATAAATATGAATGTAATGGGGTATTGAGCGGATCAGCTTTAAGCATGCACCAGGCCATGAAAAACCTGGTGCATCAAGCAGGTATTCCCTTGCAGGAAGCACTGGTGATGTGCAGCCTTACCCCTGCGCAGGCAATGGGTTGCGATCATTTATATGGCCGCATAGCACCCGGGTATAACAGCGCCATGTTATTATTGGATGAAAATCTTTCGCTGGTAAAACTGTTTACCTGATCACGGTAACTGCCTGTGACTTACGGCGCCTTGCTGACTCCAGGAACCAGGTAATGGTAAACGTTGGAATGATATCCGTTCCGGGCAGTAATTCTTCCAGGAAGGCAAAACCACCGCCAAAGACACCTTTCACGCCGCCAAATGTGCGCATGTAAATGAGTGCCGAAGCTGGTGCCCACAAAAGGTCGAATACTTCTCCGAAAACAGGAATGGCAAAGCTGGCATAACCCAGGAGGTCCATAGCAATACAGAAAGAAAGCGATGGAAGAGGTTTCTGCTTTACGGGTTCGTAGTGAGCGGTTTGTTTTTTGAAAAAAAGTCTTTTCAAATTTTCGTAGAGCCGCGGTTTTTTCCGCAACCATATTATTGACGAAGAATGATGCCAGCCCGTTGTATGGCATGTTTCTTTAAGAAAACATTTGGATGCGCAACCGGGTTCATATCGGCACCTCGGGGTGGAGTTACAAGCACTGGAAAGGCCTGTATTACCCGGAAAAGCTGCCTTCCACACGTTGGCTCAGTTTCTACGCCGGTGATTTTGATACAACCGAGGTCAATTCAAGTTTTTACAGGATACCTTCCAGCACAACGGTTGAAAAATGGATGGCCCAGGTGCCGGAACATTTTCGCTTCAGTCCCAAGATGAGCCGCTTTCTTTCCCACATGAAAAAGCTTAATGATCCCGAGGCCTCGCTGGAAAATTTTTTCAGCGTGTTTGCTCCCATGAAAAAAATGATGGGACCAGTACTGGTGCAGTTGCCACCCTTCCTGGCATTCGATCATGGTAAGGCTTTATATTTTTTCGAGCTGCTGCAAAAGCAATACAGGGGTTATGAATTTGTGCTGGAGGTGAGACATGATAGCTGGATGCAGGAAGCCAGTCTCTCATTGATGAAGAAATTCCAGGTGGGCCTCGTGATCTCTCAGTCAGGAGTTTTCTTTCCTTACAGCGAAAGGATCACAGCGAAAAATATTTACCTGCGCTTTCACGGTCCCGGTGAGTTATATGCCTCAGCTTATCCTGACCAGATGCTGGAGTATTTTGCTGAACTGTTTTACAAATGGCTCAGGGAGGGTCATGAGATCTGGGCCTATTTTAATAATGATATTGGCGGCTACGCGCCTGAAGATGCCAAAAAACTCATGATGCTGATGGAGCTCTGATGATCTTAATGAAAAAGCCCCGCTGACTGCGGGGCTTTCCAGATTTTGTACTGTTTTCAAAGGTCATCGTCTTCATCGCCTTCATCCTCCGTATCAATCACCAGGTCATCTTCATCAAGGTCTGCTTCATCAATATCTTCTTCCAGTTCCACCTCAAATTCTTCTTCATCGCCAGATACTTCATCTTCATCCCCTAAAATCAGATCCTCTTCATCTCCATCCTCATCATCATCGTCGTCATCGTCCGGAGCATAATTGCCATTCACAGGGTGGGTATCAGTTCCGTGACTATAAGGTTTTTCAATAAAAACGTTGGGAGATATATTTCCATTAATGCCTATCTCTTTGTCCAGGTTCAATTCGTTCAGTGAAGGTTGCATAGCCAGTCTTTAAGGTTAAAAGATAAAATCACGTGCCAAAATACAAAGCCTGATAAAAAATAGAGGTTCAACCAATTATAAAAAGG
>JAEYUA010000108.1 GCA_023433755.1 Bacteroidota bacterium
AGTTTCTCCTGTAATCCAAGCTCTTCAAAATTTGCCATGTAAAAATTTGTGCAAAGATAAACATAGGATGGTTGAGCAGATTTGGAGAATTTGCCGGAAACTGATTTTTAAGATTTTCGATTCTATTAAAAACCAGCGTCTGCTCCACAATTACTACCACCCTGTTACCTGAGCAGGGTAAAAAAAAGACCGCCCTGTGAACAGGACGGTCATCTAACGATTGCTTGCCATATGAATAAAATCTTGACTTTATCTACAGTTAACAGCCGGCAAGTAGCCCTAACCTGATTATCTGGTGGCTGAATCAGCGATTGCAGCAGCAGCAGAATCAGCATTCATTCCAGTGCTATCAGTAATTACAGGCATAGAAGCGTTGATAGAATCCTGGGCTCTTTTGATAGAGTCAGCGATCCTGATAGAATCAGCAGTGTTATCAGTGCTATCTGCTGAATCGTTACAAGCTACCATTGTTACTGCCAGGGCTAAAATTCCGAGGAACTTTTTCATGTGATTTGTTTTTTGTTTGATTTAAATATTTATTACTTCAGAGAACTAATTTTTTACTGAATCCTTTCCTGTCACCTGTTCCCGGATCTCGTTTTTAAGATCCCTGAGCCTGTTTTTACCGGAATCCCAGGTGCTTTGTGCCGATGAATCCACTTTTTTACTGATGGAATCAAGCTGGTTCCTGGTAGAACTTCCTTCATTACAGGCGGAAAGAACTCCTGAAATCAATGCAATGACTATAAATTTTCTGATCCTCATGCCTGATTTACCGGATTAATACGAGGTTTGGAAAAAAGTAACCCTCCGGCAGGAAATATTTTTTTTAACAGCCGCCAGGGGTTACTATTTTTAAATTTTGGTATTAAAAAAGCGGAATTGAAACTGGAGAACAACGAAAAACTATTGTTACAGGGACTGGCCCGGAATGATAAAAAGGCCATTGAAACGATTTACAAAGAGAATTTTAACCTGATCCAGGCCCTGATTATCAATAATAACGGCAATAGCGAGGATGCAAAGGATGTTTTCCAGGAGGCTATGATCGTTCTTTATGAAAAGGTGCTGACCAGCAGTTTTGAATTGAACTGCCAGATCAAAACCTTTATTTATTCGGTTAGCAGGAGGATCTGGCTGAAGAAACTGCTGCACCAGAACCGGGTATCGCTTTCCGATGGCAACGAACAGCTCATCAGCGTAGATGCTGAAATTGAGGAGCATGAAAAGAGGAATGATGAGTTTTTGATGATGGAAAAAGCGATGGGTGGACTGGGCGAACCCTGCAAAAGCCTGCTGGAAGCTTTTTATATGCAGAAACGTTCGATGCAGGAGATCGCCTTCCAGTTTGGCTATACCAATGCGGAAAACGCCAAGAACCAGAAGTATAAATGCCTCATGCGGTTAAAGAAATTATTCTTCTCTCAATATAAAAATGAATCGCTGTAATGGAAGACATCAAAATCCTTGAAGCTGTTGAACGCTACATATCTGGTCAGATGGGTCCGGATGAAAGGGTTTATTTCGAACAGTTGCGCAAAAGCAATCCCGAAATAGACCAGGCGGTGGTGGAGCATACATTTTTCCTGCAGCAGATGAACCGGTTCGACGAGGTTAAAAAATTAAAATCCACCTTAACAGATACACATATTCACCTGGCTGAAAAAGGACTCATCGCTTCACCCAGGCTGCAGGGAAAAGCACGCGTGGTCTATCTTTATAACCGTTATAAAAGGGTTTCAGCCATCGCCGCTTCCATTGCCGGCATCACCGCGCTCACCATCAGTGCACTGGTATGGTCCGTATCACCGGGCAAACCAGCCAAACAACAGGAAATGGAGCTGCTGAAAAGAGAGCTGAAAAGTGATATCAACCGTCTCCAGACCCAGAACGATTCCCTTACCAAGAAGATTGAAGATGTGAAGACCGATGTAGCCATTAGTACTGATAACATCCAGTACAAGACCGGTGGCTCAGGTTTCCTGCTGGATACCAAAGGATACCTGGTTACCAATGCGCACATTGTTGAAAAAGCCGAACACGTGGCCGTGCAGAACAGGGAAGGAAAAGTATTCACCGCGAAAACAGTTTACCTCGACCGCGGCAGGGATATTGCCATCCTGAAGATCACCAGTAAAAATTTTACCGCTCCCGGTCCCCTGCCCTATGCCGTACGCAAAAGCAATGTTGACCTCGCAGAACCGATCTATACTTTAGGATTTCCCCGTGATGAGGTGGTCTATGGCCAGGGATATATTGCCGCGAAAACCGGTTACCAGGGAGATTCACTGGCATTGCAGATCACGATTGCGGCCAACCAGGGGAATAGCGGAGGCCCTGTGCTCAACAGCGATGGAGAGATTGTGGGAGTGCTTACCGGCAAACAAAAAACGATCGAAGGCGCGGTATTCGCGCTGCAGTCGAAATATATTTTCAATGCCCTTAGCGAATTGCAGAAAGACAGTGCCTACCAGAATATCAAAATACCAACCTCCAATGCCCTCAAAGGCAAGGAACGTAAACAGCAGGTGAAGATGCTGCAGGATTTTGTGTTCATGGTAAAAGTGGACTGATTTTTCAGACCCTTACAAAATGAAAGCCTTATAAAACAAAAAGCACTCGAAAGAGTGCTTTTCTGTTTTTAATGAAAATATTCTTATTGATTCCAGAGGGTGGCAGGATATTCCTTTTCTTCCACCAGTTTGTCAAGGCTCCTTTTAACTACAGGTGCATCTTCTTTATAAGTTACACCAAACCATTGTGCTGATGTTGGTAAAACTTTGATCACTCCCTTCCCTGCCTTCACCCATTCGTCGGCTACAAGAGGAATGAGGTATTCTGCTTTCGGACTATTGATATTTTTAGCAAGGAATTCCTGGAATCCTTCTTCAATAAAATTGAATATGGAAGGATGGAAACACCAGAAGTTCATGGAAGCCTTGGCATCTTCGGGCAGTTCAATTTTACTGGTCTCATTTTCTTCATCTACCATTTTACCATTCTGCCTCGAAATCTTCAGTCTTTCACTGATGCCCTTAAGATTACCTGATGCATCCACCTCGCACACACCACGGCTCACGGTGCCATGCTCAGATAAGGTTCGGGCCAGTTCATAACCTACAATAGCGTACACATCTTCCTTACATTCATTAGCAAGAAAATCATGCGCTTTTTTGAAACCATCACTGCCATAGAAATCATCAGCATTGATCACGGCAAAAGGCTGGTCGATCGCATCCTTGGCACAAAGGATGGCATGTGCCGTACCCCATGGTTTGGTGCGGCCCTCGGGAACGGAATAACTATCCAGCCCCTTATTCATTTCCTGGAATACATATTCCGTTTCAATCCTGCCTTTAAGCTTGGGTTCGAAAATATTTTTGAAGTCTTCAGCGAAATCCCTGCGGATGATGAAGACCACTTTTTTAAAACCGGCCTTGATGGCATCAAAAATGGAATAATCCATGATGGTTTCGCCACCGGGACCAAACTGCTGTATCTGCTTCATGCTGCCGTACCTGGATGCCATGCCTGCGGCCATGATCACTAAAGTTGGTTTCATTCTTTTTGTTTTTATTTGAACTGGATGATTTTTTTCAGGGCCCGAAAATAACAAATAAGCAACGTAACCACATGCAAGCACCAGGGGGATTTCAACCGGCACAACTTCAGCGCCTGCCGCAAAGCAGCATCAACGTGCTGCGTCTTGACGTGGTGCATCCAGTGATCTCAGGAAATAAATGGTTCAAACTCCGGTTTTATATTGAAGATGCACTTGCCCTGGGTAAAACAACATTATTGAGCTATGGCGGGGCCTGGTCCAATCATATTATTGCGCTGGCTGCTGCCGCGAAGCTGCATGGAATGAAATGCATTGGCCTGATCAGGGGAGAGCATCAGCATAGTGTTACAATTGCAGCAGCACGGGATTACGGTATGCAGATTTATTTTTTACCGAGGAACGCTTACAGCCAACAGGATATACCATCTGAAGTTTGGGCCCATAACAATAAAGATGATGTTTATGTGATCAGGGAAGGAGGGTATGGAATTACCGGGGCCCGAGGTGCAGCCACCATGCTTGATAACCTGGATCTTTCTTCTTTTGATCACATCGTGGCTGCCACGGGAACAGGCACCATGCTGGCGGGGCTGGCAGCAAGGATCGCTTCACCACAAAAACTAACCGGCATCAGTGTGCTGAAAAATAATTTTTCCATCACCAGTGAAATCAACCAACTGTTGCCTCCCGAAAAACAAAATACTTTCACCGTGCTGCATCAATATCATTTTGAAGGATACGCAAAAGCAAGCGCTGGGTTATTTGATTTCATGAATAGCTGGTATGAAAAAACAGGTATCCCAACGGATTTTGTTTACACCGCAAAAGTTTTTTACGCATTGTACGATATGCTTGACCAGGGGATTTTACGAGAGGATGAACGTGTTCTTATCATTCATAGCGGGGGATTGCAGGGAAACGCTTCCCTGCCGAATGGAACGTTAATTTTCTGAACAGGCTATTATCTTTGCACGGTTTCTGATAATTTGCCCTCAACATGATGCGTCGTTTTTTTCTCCTGCTCTTACTAGCCTTTATTTTTGATCTTGCTGCAAGTGCACAGGATACGCTGCCGGATTTTTCTGTAAAGAATGCAGGAAAAAACCGTTACATCATCGGGTGGGTGAATAATTATCCGGTGGTGAAACAGATCGGCATCCAGCGATCGCACGACAGCCTGGCCAATTTCAAAACCATTCTCACTGTAACCGATCCCAATGTGAAGGAAAATGGCTATGCCGATACCAAGGCGCCCAATGACCATATGTTCTACCGTTTGTTCATTGTGCTGGACAAGGGCCAGTATTTCTACACCGCGTCCAAAAAACCTTTTATTGATACCACCACCGTCACCAGGCAGCGTAATAACCTGCTCAACCAGGTGGAAGATTCCATCACTGCTGTTATCAAACCCATTGTGCCTAAAAAGCCAGACTTCATCCCATCGTTTTACATCTATACCAACAAGGACGGGTATGTTTACATCAACCTGCCTGATGCGGATAAAAAACAATACGAAGTAAAATTTTACGAAGAGGACGATAGTTTTTTATTCGAGATCAAAAACATCAGGGAAACAGGCATCACGCTCGACAAAGCCAATTTCATTCATGCCGGATGGTTCAAGTTTGAATTATACAATAATGGAAAGCTGGTGGAAAAAAACCGTTTCTACCTGGCTAAAGAATTCTGACGGCCTTACTGGTCTATCAGTTCCGCGCCGAATACTTCCGCGAAATGATGTTTTAATTTTTCCTTGACCTCTGCCAGGCTTACCTCCCTGCCCAGTTCCTGCCTGATGGAGCTCACTTTTTTATCCTGTATGCCACAGGGAATGATGTGGTTGAAATAATCGAGGTTGGTATTCACATTCAGTGCAAATCCATGCATGGTAACCCAGCGGCTGCAGCGCACACCCATCGCGCAGATCTTTCTTTCCTTACCCGCAATTCCAGCTTCGATCCACACGCCTGTTTCTCCTTTTGATCTTTCACCGGTTATTCCATATTCGGCCAGTGTGCGGATGATCACTTCCTCCAGGTCCCTGAGGTAACGGCCGATATCCGTATAAAATTTTTCAAGATCCAGGATGGGGTACCCCACAATTTGCTCGGGGCCATGGAAGGTGATATCCCCTCCCCTGTTGGTTTGGAAAAACTGGATGCCTTTTTCATTTCTTTCCGCCTCGTCAATCAGCACATGGTCCATCTTGCCACTCTTGCCAAGCGTATAAACCGGTGGATGCTCAACGAATAAGAGGTGATGTTTGGTGGGCAGCGAATAACCTGGTGTAGCCTCAAATGACACCGTGGGCTGGGCCTGGTAAACAGAAGATTTGATCTCCAGATTCTCCTTCAATAATTTTTCCTGGTAATCCCAGGCTGTTTTATAATCCATCGAACCCAGGTCACGGAATTGCACCACTTGTCTTTGCATTTGGCAAATTTACCCCGTTTCACTGCGTATTTTTGCAGCTTCTATGAACCAGGATGATTTGAGTCAACAACAGGTAGAGGAAGGGGGCGAAACAAGCGATGCCCTCTATGAGCGATTTGTATTCAATGCCGACAAGGGACAGGAGCCTTACCGCATCGATAAATTCCTGATGAACCGCATTGAGGGCGCCACCAGAAACAAATTACAACAGGCCATCAATGCCGGGCTGGTGCTGGTGAACCAGAAAGAAGTCAAGCAGAATTACAAGATCAAGGCTTTTGACCAGATCACGGTTTATTCAGACCTCTCACCCGAATCTACCGATGTGGTTCCTGAAAAAATGGAGCTCAACATTGTATACGAGGATGATGATATCCTGGTAATTAATAAACCAGCGGGCATGGTGGTGCATCCCGGCAGTGGCAATTATTCAGGCACCCTGCTCAATGGCGTGGCCTGGTACCTGCAACAGCAACAGCCAGGTGTATCAGAACAAACCCTTCCCCGTTTTGGACTGGTGCACCGCATTGATAAAAATACCAGCGGCCTGCTGGTGCTGGCTAAAAAAGACAAGGCCATGCGCCATCTTGCCAAACAATTCTTCGATCATACGGTGAGCCGGAAATACCTGGCATTGGTATGGGGAGATATGGAAAATGAGAACGGCACTATCGTAGCGCATGTAGGCAGGCACCAGCGGTTCCGCAAACAGTTTGAAGCCTATCCCGAAGGAGATCATGGCAAGGAAGCCATCACACATTATAGCGTGGTTGAAAGATTCAATTATGTTACCCTGGTGCAATGTGTACTGGAAACCGGCCGCACCCACCAGATCCGCGTTCATATGAAACATATCGGCCATCCACTCTTCAATGATGATTTTTATGGAGGTGATAAAATTGTGAAAGGCACGGTGTTCAGCAAATACAAGCAGTTCGTTGAAAACTGTTTCCAGGTTTGTCCACGGCAGGCCCTGCATGCCAAGACCCTTGGATTCATTCATCCAACCACTGAAAAGGAAATGTTTTTTGAAACGGAACTGCCTGCAGACATCTCCGCTGTCATTGAAAAATGGAGAGGTTATGTTAAAAACATAAGGGATTAATATCAGCGGTTGAAGTCATAAAGAATAGCGGTGAAGATCCCACGCTCCCTTTTTTTGAAAGCCACTTTCCAGTTGCCATTGTAGGTAATGAGTGAAGGCACCAGCAATTCTTCGAAGCGGGTCATTTTGACTTCCATGTGCACATCAAAATCATAGGCCGGTGTATTGTAGCTGAGGTCATAAT
>JAEYUA010000134.1 GCA_023433755.1 Bacteroidota bacterium
GCCTGAGCGTAGGCACCTGCAAAAAAGAAGAGATTGATGAAATGCTGGAGAAACTGGGGAATGCGTTGCGGGAGTTGAGTTAGTTCCCTGTTGAAGAGTCGCAAGTTCAAAGTCAGTGGATCAGAGAATAATGTGGGTGATTAAGTCGGTAGTCGGTAGTCAGTAGTCAGTAGTCGGACCCTTCACGCCTCACGATTCACAATTCACAATTCACCTACCTAATTCCTATTTATCAAAAAATAAAAAGGCTTCAGCCTGCAAAATTTTATTGCATCCAGGATCTTCCCGGGTTTTGAAGTAATGCGGTTGCGTGTAGCTAATTCATGGGCAGTGCAGAATACATCATTCCTTTCCACCGCCAGCAACAGGGAATGCAGTTGCTCCACCTCGTGTTGCAGCAAATCCTCATTATAATGACCTGCCTTGTACATTACCAGCAGATCCCTGTCATAATTTTTCATGACCCTGCTTTTATAATCCTTTAGAACCTGGACAACCACAATTCTTACTGCTCTTACTTCCGCCACCAGCGTAATAATTTTTCTGGCAGCCGGCCACAGTAATCGCGGTCAAGAACAGTGCCATGTAGATCAGTTTCTTCATAAGTAGATTTCTAAATTAAACTATTTTACAAACGATTTAGTATACCATTCTTCAAATGGTTTAAAAATTAATATGAATCAGGCTAACCGCCCGTTGAAATACAGGATTTTACTGGCGCCGCTGGACTGGGGGCTGGGACATGCCACACGTATCATTCCCATAGCACGGGAGCTGCTTCTCCAGGGGGCAGAAGTGGTATTTGGCTCATCAGGGAAAAACAGGATCCTGCTGGAACAGGAATTCCCTACCCAAACGCATATTGAACTGCCTGGTTACGGCATCAGCTATTCAAAAAACAGGTGGACCATGGCTTTAACCATGGCTGCCCAGGTGCCAAAGATCATCGCTGCCATTGATGATGAAAATGAACTGGTGGATGAAATAGTGCTAACTCATGCTATTGATGCCATCATTTCCGATAACCGCTATGGATTGTATCATGATATAATACCTTCCGTTTTTATTGGCCACCAATTGCTGATCAAAACAGGTATGGGAAAGATGGCGGACCAGTACCTCCAAAAAATCAACTACAACTTCATCAATAAATTCTCTGTATGCTGGGTACCTGATTTTGAAAATGGGTTAGGACTGGCAGGATCATTATCCCATCCGGACTCACTGCCGGAGGTGCCGGTAAAATACCTGGGCCCTCTCTCCCGCTTTACACAGGATGGTTCAAAAAAAGCGGGAAATTTTATCCTGGTCCTGCTTTCCGGTCCGGAACCACAAAGAACCATGCTTGAAAATTTGATCGTTGAACAATCGAAAAAAATCAATGAAAAAATAGTGCTGGTAAGAGGATTGCCGGGGGGAGGTAAAACCTTAGATGTTGATGCGCACGTGGAGCTGCATGACCATTTACCAGCGCTCGAACTCAAAGAAAAAATACAACATGCATCATTGGTGATTGCAAGAAGTGGATACAGTACGGTAATGGATCTTTCAGTGTTGAACAAACCTTCTGTTTTAATTCCTACACCCGGACAAACAGAACAGGAATACCTCGCGCAGCACCTGATGGATCAAAATCTTGCCTTGTTTTTACCACAGGATAAATTCAAACTGTCATCAGCACTTGACCTGGCAAGGCATTTTCCATTTAAGAAATATGAATTGAAAACTGAAGATCTTTTAAATAAAACCATCAGTGAATTTTTGAATAAACTCAAACTTGCCTGATTCAATCTTTGCGTCTTCTTTGCGCCCTTCGCGTTCTTTGCGGTGAAAAAAAGCAGGAACCGCAAAGTTCGCAAAGTAGCGCGGAGAAAACGCAAAGGGAAGTTCAGATAAACTTATCACGATCGATTATTGCATTCATTAAATTCTTTAGTACACCTACTTTGAACTTTCAACTATGAACTTTGAACTGTGAAAGAAACCACCCGAGCACACATAGCAGTCCTCTGTACCAACATTTTCTTTGCCATCAATTTCAGCCTGGTGAAGATGGTCTCACCCTCATTCATCAAACCATTCGGACTCAACCTGCTGCGTGTGGGTATCAGCCTGCTGCTGTTCTGGATCGTGTGGATGTTTGGTAAAACCCCAGCCACCATTGAAAGAAAAGACTGGGGCAGATTTATTCTTTGCGCGCTTACCGGCGTAGCCATCAACCAGATGCTTTTTATTAAAGGGCTTACCATGACCACTACCATCCACGCATCTCTTTTGATGCTGGTGACCCCCTTGCTGGTAACGGTATTTGCTTTCTGGGCGTTGAAGGAAAGGTTTACGATGGCTAAGGCCTGGGGATTGGCCCTTGGCATTGGAGGTGCAGCCTTTCTCATCACACAGAAAGAAAGTGCTGACAATGCCCCCGATTACCTGCTGGGCGACCTGCTCATCATCATCAATGCCATCTCTTACTCTATATATTTTATCCTGGTAAAACCCATCATGCTCAAATACGGCCCGCTGCATGTGATCAGGTGGATCTTTACTATTGGGTTCTTTATGATCCTGCCATTTGCCTGGAATGAAACTGCTGCCATACAGTGGCAATTATTGCAATGGAATCATATTGCAGCGCTGGCAGGCATCATCATCACAGGCACCTTTCTCGCTTATTATTTCAATGCCTATGGCATCCAGCATATTGGTGCGGGTACTACTGGGGCTTATATCTACACCCAGCCTGTTTTTGCAGTGGCCATTGCCATCATTTTTGTTGGCGAATCTTTTACCTGGCAAAAAGGGTTGGCTGCAGCCTTTATTTTCTGTGGTGTCTGGCTGGTCAGCAAGGGAAATAACGCTGGTAACAACGGAAAATAGTCAATACCAAAACAGGTTGATGGAACGCTTTGATTTCTGGCAAACAATTTCTATTTTGCTCTTTCCAAAATCCTAAATCAAATGAAAGCCTTACAACTTACTGTGAGTTTGCTGCTCCTGTCAACCTGCTTCCTTACCACTAGCTGCACCAAAGACCAGGTTGAAAATTACCGCGATAACACGAAAGAGATCATCACGCAGGGAAAATGGACGGTTGAATATTTATTCTCCGGCCAGGACCTGACCGACCAGTACCAGAATTATGATTTCGAATTCCTGGGTAATGGAACGCTGTCAGCACAAGGACCCGGCCCTGAGATCAGTGGTACCTGGAGTATGATTCGCGATGCCAACCGCAATGATGTGATCCGTATCCAGATCAATTCACAGGATCCTCATTTTGCAGCCATCAGTGAACAATGGAGAGTAACCGGCAAAACCCTGCAATCTGTAGTTATGGCTGAAGGCAGCAGCCAGCTTCACATCCGTAAACGCTGATCAGCCGATCGGGTTTTTTGGATAGTCGAAAAAGAGGAATTTTTTATCGGCCTGCATAAACTCTTTCCAGAAACTAACCTCCGCCTGTACAGCATACACGGCGCAGGTAGGCATGTCATCCACCCTTACATTAGACAGTGAAGAAGCGAATTCCGTAATTCCCGGGTTATGTGCGAACATGGCTACACTGCGGCTGTGGTCATCAAGTGATAGAATGGTTTTGATGAAGGCTTCGGGAGCGGCCAGGTATAATTCATCCACCAGCTTGATCTCTCCTTTTTTTTCTCCAAATACTTCAGCAAAATACTGCGCTGTTTTTTTTGCTCTTTTAGCCGGACTGGAAACAAGCAAATCAATATTGATACCTTTATCCTTAACACGCTTTGCCATTTCAGGGGCATCTCCCTTACCTCTTTCATTGAGTGGACGGTCAAAGTCTTTCATCCCTGGAGTATCCCAACTACTCTTTGCATGCCTGACAAGAAGAAGTGTTTTCATGTGAATATTTGTTGAAGAAATCAGAGAAAATAATACCAGGATTAAACCCTGCCACCTATTTATTGAATAGAAGATCAGTAACCTCTTTGGTTCTTGCCTTCCATATAATTCATAAACGCTTTATTCACTACACGGTTGCCGCCCGCGGTGGGATAATTACCCGTGAAATACCAGTCGCCCAGGTTATTGGGGCAGGCCTCATGCAAGGATTCAATGGTCTGGAAGATCACATCAACGGGAATGGCAAGATTGGGTGGCGTGATGAGTTGCGCGATCTTTTTAGTGATCTCTTCATTGGTGAATGATTTGTACAGTTGTTTTACAACATTCACCGTATGCAACTGGTTATTGCGGTGCAGCTCCTTGCATTCAGCATAGAGGTGCTGCAACAGGTCTTCATTTTTTCTTTCCTTCAGCAAGGCAACTGCAGCATTAAAAGCGATAAAATCACCCAGCTTACTCATATCAATACCGTAACAATCGGGGTAGCGGATCTGCGGAGATGAAGAAACCACGATGATCCGTTTGGGTTCCAGCCGGGCCAGCATGCGGATGATACTTTCCTTGAGCGTGGTACCTCTTACAATGGAATCATCAATCACCACCAGCGTATCAACACCCTTGCGCACAGTGCCATACGTAATATCGTACACGTGCTGCACCATTTCATTGCGGCTTGCGTCTTCGGTAATGAAAGTGCGCATCTTCACATCCTTGATGGCGATCTTTTCCATGCGCACTTTGCGGTTGATCATCTCGTGCAGTTTCTCCGGATCCACTTCACTGCCCCAGGAAGCAATACGTTCCACTTTGATGTTATTGAGATAATCCTCGCAACCTTTCACAAGACCATAAAATGCTACTTCTGCCGTATTGGGAATGAAAGAGAAGATGGTATTCTTCAAATCAAAATCAATTGACTCGAGCACCTGTTGGCTTAAATTATATCCCAGCCGTTTTCTTTCACTGTAAATTTTTTCATCACTGCCTCTTGAAAAATAGATCCTTTCGAAACTGCAGGCTTTCCTTTCCTTTGGTTCAAGCACCTGTTCAATCTTCACCTGCCCGTTCTCCAGTACAATAAGCGCCTGCCCGGGCATCAGCTCCTTCACTTCGTTCTCACCCACATTGAAGGCAGTGCGAATGGCGGCTCTTTCGGAAGCAGCCACCACTACATCATCATCCATATAGTAATAAGAGGGACGGATGCCGTGCGCATCCCTGAAAACAAAACCAATACCGTTGCCGGTTACTCCGCCCACATGAAAGCCACCATCAAAAAGTTTCAGCGCTTTTTTAAGCACGTCAACCATATCAAGCTGCTGTGGTGATGACTCATCACTTTTCACAATAAAATGATGGATCACTTCCATCATGGCAGCCAGGTCGCTTTGCTTTTGAAATTCACCCGCGTCAATATTCACCAGTTCAAAAAGTTCATCGGTGTTGACAAGATTAAAATTTCCGGCAAGTGCCAGGTTGCGGGCCGGAACGGTATTCCTTTTTAAAAAAGGATGACAAAATTCTGTATTGTTCTTGCCCTGCGTGCCATATCGAAGGTGACCAAGCAATACTTCGCCCAGGAAGGAAAGATGCCCTTTCATGAGACCTGCGTGATTACCAAAATCAGGATTGAATTTCTGAAGCTCCCCGAATTCCTCACCCACCTGGCGGAAAATATCAGCAATGGGCTGGGGTTTGCTGCTGCGGATGCGCGAGAGAAAAGGATAACCGGGCTCCACATTCAGCTTCACAGCGGCAAGTCCCGCACCATCCTGTCCACGGTTGTGCTGCTTTTCCATCAGCAGGTACATCTTGTTCAAACCCCACAGTACGGAGCCATATTTTTGCTGGTAGTGCGAGAAAGATTTGCGGAGCCTGATGAAGGCCAGTCCACACTCATGTTTTATTGCGTCACTCATTGGCTTAGAATTCTGCTGACTGGCAGGCCAGATCGTTGAAATGCCAACCAGGTGGCTGGCTTGCCTGCCGTAGGCAGGCCGCAAATTTAGTCCAATCTATGTTAAGCTGGAGGGAAGACTTGTATGCTGTAAGGGGAAGCGCACCTTCAGGAAACAGCCTTTTCCCGGGCTGGAAACCACGTGTTTTTTGCCTCCAAAGAGTTCAGCCCTGTTGGAAATATTGATGAAGCCCAGGCCCTTTTTAAGTTTCTTGGGATCAAAGCCTTTCCCGTCGTCCCGTATATCCAGCACCAGTTCACGAAGTTTGCGCGAAAGCCTGATGCTGACATGGGCTGCGCCGGCATGTTTAACAATATTGTTCAACTGCTCCTGCACAATTCTGAAAACGGTGAGTTTCTGGTTATCAGGCAACAATTGTTCATCAAAATTTTCATGATCAAAACTGATGCGCAGCACCTGCGTCCGGGAAATGGAATCCACCAGTTCATTGATAGACTCTATCAGCCCCAGGTCCTGCAGGGTAGAAGGCACCAGCGACCTTGACATGGCCCTTACTTCATTAATTATATCACCTACTCCTTTAAGCGCCAGGCTCACCATCTCGTGCGTACTTTCATCGGCTGTGGAGCTGGCGAGGTCCAGGAACAATTTAATAGTAGTGAGCTGTTGCCCGATATTATCATGCAATTCCTTGCCGATCTCCCTTCGTTCTGCTTCCTGCCCATCAAGCGTGGCCTGCGTTAGCTGCCGCTGGTGATTGATTTTTTCGGAGATCAGTTTTTGCTCGAGTTTTTTCCTTTCCGTGATATCGGTGACAGAATGAACCACGTGTTTCACTTCATTGTTTTCATCAAGAATGGGATCAGAATTGAACATTACCCAGATCATTTCTCCAGTTTCAGGATGCCGGGTGCCCATCACATAATTGTTGACAGGCTGGCGGGTGATCATCAGTCTTTCCAGCAGGCTGTTTTCCCTACTGATTACATCACCATTCTCATTAATGATGCCATAGGTCAGGAAATTATGAATGTTTTGACCAACCAGTTCCTCTTCGGTTTGCTTGAGCATATTGGCGAATGAACGGTTGCAAATCAATATGTCACCTGCTCCATCGGTAAGAAATACGCCAATCTGTAATTCCCGTATCAGGTTCCTGAATCGTTTTTCACTTTCTTTAAGGGCTTCATTGGCCTGCTTGCGCAGGGTGTCATCATGAAAATAAATTACGATGCTTTTGATGCTTGGGTTATTCAGCATGTTATGTCCACGGATCATACACCATAACCATTCGCCATCTTTTTTACGCAGCCTTACCACAATGGATTTTACCACAGGGTTGTCCTTCACTTCCTGCTGGAAGGAATGGGCTGCCCACAAAAGATCTTCCGTATGCACAAATTCAAAAGAGTTTTTCCCCAGGATGTCAGCGACCTCATATCC
>JAEYUA010000062.1 GCA_023433755.1 Bacteroidota bacterium
ACACAATAGACAGACCAGGAGATTACATAAAATTCAAACCGATAGAACCATGACACTCAAACAGATTTTTTTAGTTGTAGGCATCAGTGCCGCTTCAGCAGTGGGAAGTGTTGCGATCTACAATCAATTTACAGATAGAGATACCCCATTTGTTGTAGATGCAGAGAACAAATCAGAAGTTCCGGTGAATTATGCCGGTTTCTTTGAAGGCAAGAATGGACAGCCTGCAGAACCAGTGGATTTTACCAAGGCTGCCAATGCAGCAGTGCCTGCGGTTGTGCATATCAAAACCAAAGTTCCGGCACGTAAAGTTGATAATAACCTTCCCCGTCGTGGAGGCATGAACGATTTTTTTGAAGAATTCTTCGGACCTGGTTTTGGTCCAAGCATCATTCCAGAACAAAGAGCTTCCGGCAGTGGTGTGATCATCAGCGAAGACGGATACATAGTTACCAATAACCACGTGATCTCCAATGACCGTGGTGGCGTGGCCGACGAGATCAACGTTACGCTTCATGGCAGGAAGACCTACAAGGCTAAAGTAGTAGGCCGGGACCCAAGCAGTGATATTGCTGTCCTTAAGATTGACGGCACCAAACTGCCCTATATGATTTACGGCAACTCTGACAATATCCAGTTAGGACAGTGGGTACTTGCCGTAGGTTATCCTCTCACGCTTGAAACAACAGTTACGGCAGGTATTGTTTCGGCAACCGGCCGCAGCATTGGCATCAACAGCCGCCAGGTGAGAAGAGGTGATACACCGGTTGAATCATTCATCCAGACTGATGCAGCGGTGAACCAGGGAAACAGTGGCGGTGCCCTGATTAATACTACCGGCCAGTTGATCGGTATCAACTCCGCCATCCTTGCTCCAAACGGAACGTATGCAGGATATTCATTTGCCATACCCGTGAACATTGTGCGTAAAATCGTGAACGATATCATCCAGTATGGTGATGTACAGAGAGGTTACCTGGGTGTTAGTTATTATACCACCGATGAAATGACTGAAGAGCAGGTGAAGAGCCTGGGCATTCCAACCAATGTGGAAGGCGTATATGTTTCAGCCGTATCACCTGATGGTGGTGCTTCTGCTGCCGGAATTAAAAAAGGAGATATCATTACCAAGGTAAATGGTTCACAGGTAATCTCCGGCATCCAGATGAGCGCGCAGATCGCGAGTTTCCGCCCGGGCGATAAAGTGCCAGTAACTTATATCAGAAGTGGAAAGGAATACAATGTGAATGTTGTGCTCAAAAAAAGAACTGATGTTGTGGCAGCCAATGCGGCTGCGAGGTTAGGCGGGGAACTTGCCACTTTAGATAAAGCAAGGGCCAACCGTTACCAGATTGATGGAGGTGTGGTAGTGAACAAGGTTCTTGAAGGCAGCATCCTGAGAAATGCAAGGATTGATAATGGATTCATCATCACATCCGTGATCACCAGCGACGGAAATGAAATTGAAGTAACCTCTGTAGAGCAGCTCAATGCAGCCATTGCCAACCTGAGCGGTTCCATCAGGGTGAAAGGTGTGTATCCTGACTATGGTGAGTACATTACCTACTCTCTCAAACTCGAACAATAATCCAGTCTCATTGATATAAAAAAAAGGTCCTCAAGCGGGACCTTTTTTTATACTTATAATTTTTTACGGTTCTACGTAAACGTTAGTTTCCGTTTCTTTCAAATACAAGAAAACTCCAGGCGGGCATTTTTATTCTGAGCCCGGTATGCATTACCATTTCGGTACCGTTGAAAATTTCATTAAAGCGGCCATCGATCCATATCGCCTGCAGTTCAAAATCCGCAGGGTAAGCAGAAAGGTTCAGGAAAACGATCACCTCCTCTTCTCCGGATTTTCTTTTAAAAGCAAGGATTTGACCAGGTTCGGATACTGGTAAAAGATAAACAGGTGCATCAGCATGCAATGCAGGGTGGTTTTTCCTGATTTTTAAAAGCGTCGAATAAAAATCTCCGAGGGCAGGTTTGGAAGGCCAGTCAATGGTATCTTTTTCAAAAAATTCCAGGCGTTTTTCTAGGGGTATTTCCTGCCCGCTGTAAATAAGTGGAATACCCGGCCAGGTGATGCTGTGCACAGCCAGGGGCAGCGCAGCGGGGCCGTATTTTTCATACTCTGTTCCATTCCAGCTATTCTCATCATGATTGGAAGTGAACCAGGCCGTGTATCCCCTTGCATGATGATATTGTTCCAGAACTATTTTGATTTCCTCCAGGGGTAGATGCTGCTGGTACCAGTCGAAAGTGCGGTGCATCCATTTCCATGCATAGGCTGCATCGAATACCTGCATGTAACCCGGGTTTTCAAGCGGATCCATTTCTGCCAGCCAGAACAAAGGTTTCAGTTGGTTCACTGCAGGTATAGCCTCGTGCCAGAAATCCTCTTCTACCCAAAATGCAAGGTCACAACGGAAACCATCAATCCCCGTTTCTCTTACCCAGAATTTCAAAGCTTCTATCATAGCCTCTCTCATGGCGCGGCTGGTAAAATCCAGTTCAATGATATCATCCATGCCTGAGGCTTTTTTGAAATCACCAGTCTGTGGATCTCTTTCATACCATTCAGGATGCTCGCGTGTCCACACATGATCGAGCCCGGTATGATTGGCTACCCAGTCAATGATCACGCGGAAGCCCATCTGGTGGGCAAGGTTAACCAGTTCCCTGAATTCTTCCAGGGTGCCGAATTCTGGGTTAACAGATGTATAG
>JAEYUA010000256.1 GCA_023433755.1 Bacteroidota bacterium
GTATAAACCGTGATGACTGTGTTCATGATCAACAAAGACAAATGAGGAAAGATGAGCAACAGTCCCCATATAAAAATGAATGTGCCCAGGTAGAGCGGATGCCTTACATAACGGTGCACACCGGTAACAATCAGCTCATGGCGGTGCTGCTCAAAAAAAAGGCTTTTTAGTCCGCTCAAACTCATAAAATATTTACGGATGCAGACCAGCATCAATATCAATCCGATTAACGATACAAATATTCCTGCGATACTAAGGGCGGTTGATTCCCGGAATAACAAAACCGGTGAGATCCAAACCTGGTAAAGCAATATCCCCACCATGGTCACGAATGCAAATACCACGTAAAAGATCCGGTAAAAGCGGAACCGGTGTCCCATCTTTGTTTCTGCGGCCTCCTTGACCTTTTTATGTGCCAGCACGCTGTGTATCACTCCATACACAATCCACATCACTGCCAGCAGTACATGTTGCATTCCTTAAAACTAAAGCTTTTGTTTTATGCGAAGGCACAGGTTTATATTTGCAGCTCATGAGACAGACAGAAGATACGTACCGTCACAAAGGACTGCGCAAAAAGCTGGTAGAAACGGTACGTTCAAAAGGGATCACGGATGAAAAGATCCTGGCGGCTATTGAAAAAATTCCCCGTCATTTTTTCCTTGATTCCGCATTTGATGAAGTAGCTTATGAGGACAAAGCTTTTCCCATTGCGGAAAAACAAACCATCTCCCAGCCTTATACTGTTGCTTACCAGACGCAATTGCTGGAATTAAAACCATTCGATAAAGTACTGGAGATCGGTACGGGCAGCGCTTACCAGGCCAGTGTGCTGGCAGAACTTGGCGCGCAGGTATTTACCATTGAAAGGCAGAAAAAATTATACGATTCCAATAAGGGTTTTTCTTACCTGAAAAAATATCCCAATATCAAATTTTTTTACGGAGATGGATATGAGGGTCTGCCTACCTATGCGCCCTTTGATAAAGTACTCATCACGGCAGCCGCACCTGAAATTCCACAGAAACTCGTGAGCCAGATGAAGACCGGCGGCATGATGGTGATACCCGTAGGCAGTGGCGATGTACAGGTAATGAAACGCCTCACCCGCCAGCCCGACGGTTCCCTAACAGAAGAGGTATTCGACCGGTTCAGTTTTGTGCCGATGCTGGGGGGAAAGAGGGGGTAGCTAATGGCTATTGGCCATTGGCCATTGGCCTTCTCGCTCTGCCGCCATATTTCCTGCTTTCGCCGATTTCCTTTTTGACAGGCTATCCTTTCATCCTTTCTTTGTGTCCGCATCGCACCAATACTAACTGCAACTTATTAAGTCCATCCGCCTAAAAAGAGGAAGTGTCCCGACCAGGACACTTTTTAGTTTTAATAAAAAAGGGAGAAAAAATTCTCCCTTCTCCTGGTTATTTAAGTTTCATTTCACTGATGATCCTGTTGATCTTTTCCTTTGCCTTGTCGCGGGCAGCCTCAAACTGATCCTTAGATTCCAGCTTTGTGTTCACACTGAAATAAAATTTGATCTTGGGCTCCGTACCGGAAGGCCGGGCGCTGATACGGCTGCCATCCGCTGTTACAAATTGCAGTACGTTGGATTTGGGCAGTTTGATCTGTTCCGTCTCACCATCCTGTAAAAACGTTCTTACCTGCGTCTGGTAGTCCAATAACTCCACCACCGGGCTACCGGCAAGTTCACGTGGTGGATTTTTGCGAAAACCTTCCATCATTTCCGCGATCTCCTGCTGCCCGTTCATTCCTTTTTTGGTGATGGAAACCAGGTCTTCCTGGTAATAGCCATATTGCTCATACAGACTCAATAATTTTTCATAAAGGCTGCGGCCCCTGCTTTTTTCGTAGGCGGCCATCTCACAAAGTATGGCAACCGCTGAAACCGCGTCCTTGTCACGGATCTGTGAACCGATCATCAATCCATAACTCTCCTCTCCTCCTATCACGTAATTTTCTTTTCCTTCTTTTTCCTTGATCAGCTCAGCAATCCATTTGAAACCGGTAAGTACGTTGTAACAATTGACGCCGTTCTTTTCCGCGATCACATCAATCAAATTAGTGGTCACAATGGTTTTTACCACCATATCATTAGGTTGGGCGAGACCTTTTTCCCTTCGGCTTTCGATCATATAATTAAAGGCCAGCACGGCTGTCTGGTTGCCATTCATCAGCACCCAGTTTCCATTGGTATCTTTTACACCAATGCCCACACGGTCAGCATCCGGGTCAGTACCACAAAGAATATCCGCGTCCAGTTCCTGTGCTTTTTTCAAACCGATGCTCATAGCCTCACTTTCTTCAGGATTGGGATAAACTACAGTGGGAAAATTTCCATCAGGAGTGGCCTGTTCTTCCACGATGTGAACATTTTCAAAACCATAGGCAGCAAGCGCTTTTGGTACCAGTTTAATACCGGTGCCATGAATGGGGGTGTACACGATCTTCAGATCCTTTTGTTCTTTGATCACTTCAGGATATACACTAAGTCCTTTCAGCATGCTGATGTAGGCTTCATCCACCTCGGTTCCTATGCTGATGATATTTTCATCATTTCCATCCCATTTCACATCACTCACATCATTGATCTTATCTACCTCGGCGATCACGTTTTTGTCATGCGGCGGCACAAGCTGTCCGCCATCATTCCAGTAAGCCTTATAGCCATTATATTCTTTGGGATTATGTGAAGCGGTGCAAACTACTCCACCCTGGCAACCAAAATGGCGGATGCTGAAAGAAAGTTCAGGTGTTGGTCTCATTTCTTCAAACAAATAAACCTTGATGCCGTTGGCAGCGAAAACTTTGGCTGCCGTTTCGGCAAAGAACCGGCTGTTATTGCGGCTGTCATGAGCAACGGCCACTTTTACTTCTTCGTTTGGAAAACTTTTTTTAAGGTAATTGGCATAACCCTGGGTGGCCATGCCTACAGTATATTTATTCATGCGGTTGGTGCCTACACCCATCAGTCCGCGCAGTCCGCCCGTACCAAATTCCAGGTTGCGGTAAAAAGCGTCGACCACATCATCGGGCTGGTCACGCTGCATTTGCCTGATCTGTTCTTTTACTTCTTCATCGAAAGCGCCGTTGAGCCATTTGTCAATACTTTCCCGGATCACTGTACTCATATGTTTTTGGTTTCAGGTTGATGATTTGGTTGTAGTGATGCGAAGTTAAGTGTACGTACATTTGAATGATTGAAAAAGCTGTGCTGTCTCATATTTTTCCTGGTGACCATCAAAATGCAGGCTGCGGAACTGGCTGTAGAGGTGCAGCAGGACAGCCTGCCATTGACTTCAAGGAAGTGGCTGGTGGGATCAGCATCAGCAGGACTCTATGCAGGCTCGATGATCCTCCTGAATAATGCCTGGTATAAAGATTTTCCCAAAGCCCCTTTTCATACCTACAATGATGCGGGTGAATGGCTGCAGGTTGACAAGGTTGGACATGCCTGGAGTGCCTATAACCTGAGCTTAGGCACTACTGCTGCCTGGAACTGGGCCTATGGAAATGATCCCGAAAAAAAGAATAAAGCCCTGTTGCTGGGAAGCCTTAGTGGTTTCAGTTATCTCACCGTTATTGAAATCCTCGATGCGCATTCCGCCAAATGGGGATGGAGCTGGGCGGATATGGGAGCGAATGCGTTTGGTACCGGCCTTTTTGCCTTACAGCAATGGCGGTGGAATGATCAGAAGATCAATTTTAAATTTTCAGCGCACCGGAAAGATCATCCAAACGTATTTGAAGCAAGAGCCGATGAATTGTTTGGCAGCAGCCTTCCTGAACGTCTGCTGAAGGATTATAATGGGCAGACCTACTGGCTGAGTACCAGTCTCCGGAATCTCTTCCCCAAATCAGGCCTGCCTGCATGGCTATCGGTTGCCGTTGGATATGGTGCGGAAGGGATGTATGGTGGTTTCAGGAATGTAGCCTATGATGAGCAAGGGCAGTTGACCTTTGACCGCAGGGATATTCGCAGGGTAAGGCAATGGTACCTGGCACCTGATATCAACCTGGCAAAAATCCCGGTTAA
>JAEYUA010000285.1 GCA_023433755.1 Bacteroidota bacterium
CTGGTGCTGCATTCCAATGAGCAAGGTGAGGTGGTTGATATCATCAACGACAAGATGGTGATGGTGGAAGTGAGAGGTGTGAAATTTCCTGCCTATATCGACCAGCTGGATTTTCCTTATTTCAAACAGTTCACTGAAAAAAAACTTTTTCCAAAAAAGAAGGAAAAGAAATTTGTTGATGATATCAGGAAAGAGAAAGCACCCGCTCATAAAGTGGTTGATGGTGTTTGGATTTCCTTTCTCCCGGTAATGGATGTGGACGAATTCGGTGATGACGTAGTAGAGGAATTGAAGATTCACCTTGTTAATCATACTTACCGTTCTTTCAAATTTTATTACAAGCTCCAGTTTTTTGGCCAGTCGGAATTTGAGCTGAAAAACGAGGTTCATCCCTTCCAGGATTTTTACATTCATGATGTGCGTTTCTCAGATATGAGTGACAGCCCTTCCTTCAGTTTTGAATTCAGTCTGCTGCAACCTGAAAAGAACAAGGTTGAATTTTATGAAGCAGTTCTGAAACTTCGACCCAAACAACTTTTTTCAAGAATAGAAGAGATCAGGCTAAAAGGAGAGGCCATGTTTTCCTATAAATTATTTGATGAATTCCCTGATAAGCCGGTAGAAGCGCCACTTGATTTTACTTCACTTGCTGCCAGGGGCGTAAGGATTTATGATGCCAAAGAAGCAAGGCGGCATCTGCCTCCCGCACGCAGCCTGGTGGATCTTCATATTGAAAAAATCATGCAGGGCCACGCAAATTTATCCAGTGCTGAGATCCTGGACATTCAATTGCGAGAATTCGATAAATGGTATGAACTGGCTCTTGCCCACCACCTGCCTCAACTCACAATCATACACGGCGTAGGTAGCGGAAAACTGAGAGATGAGATTCACGATATATTAAGAATGAAAAAAGAAGTGAAATCTTTTGTAAACCAGTATAATGCTTCTTTTGGTTACGGTGCTACAGAAATTTTCCTGCAATATTGATCCAGGTTCACTCACTGCGATGCAACTGAACGTCCCTTCGACATTTCGATGATCACCCTGATGGTGTCATTAATGCTTTCCACTGTAGTGGGCTTCACCAGGTAACGGTCAGCCCCGGCTTCATAAGCAAAACTGATATCCTCTTTTGAAGAAGAAGTGCTGAGAATGAGAATGGGAGTGGAGTTGAATTGGGGAGTGGAGCGGATCATGCTCACCACTTCGCGGCCATGCACCCTTGGGAGATTAAAATCCATGATGATGATATCAGGTGTAAACTCGGCCTGTTTGCAGAACTTGATAGCTGCGCTTCCATCCTTCAGAACGGTTAAGGTAAATTTTACGTGGTTATGTTCCAGTGCATCCTGCAAAATCTCCACATCGTCGATATCATCCTCGATTAAAATAATTTTCAAATTTCTGCTCATGAAAAGGGTGAATTCAAGGGGGTATTTGTAAATATAAAGCATATTTGCACTTCAATATACATGCCTCAAATTATGCCTCGAAACTCTAACGTTCCTACTGATGAACCTGCTCAGCGATATGTGATTGGTATCGGCGCCTCGGCAGGTGGACTTGAAGCGATCAATGAATTTTTTGACAACATCCCCCAGGATACCGGATTTTCGTTTGTAGTAATTCAGCATCTCTCGCCGGATTATAAAAGCCTGATGTCCGAACTGCTGGCCAAGCACACAGAGATGAAAGTGAGAGAAGCGGGTGAAGGCGTGGAATTACAACCCAATTGTATTTACCTGATTCCAACCGGGAAATTACTGACCATATCTAAGGGTCGCTTTCATCTTACTCATAAAGAAAGAAACAATCATCCTAATACAGCCATCGATGTTTTCTTTGATTCCCTGGCCAGGGACCAGGGAGAAAATGCTGTAGCCATTGTACTCTCGGGCACAGGGAGTGATGGCTCAAGAGGTATTGAAGTCATCAAAAATCACGGTGGCACCGTGGTGGTGCAGGATCCTACCACTGCTGAGTTTGATGGTATGCCTAATACGGCAATCGCTACCGGTTATGCCGACCTGATCTTGCCTCCTGAACTGATGCCTGAAGAACTCATGGGCTTTCTGAAAGAAGCGCCCCTGATCCGTTCATTCAACCAGTTGAACAACCAGGAAGAAGCCATCATTTCCGATATTTTGGAACTGATCCATAAAGTGACCTCGCATGATTTTACGCATTACAAGCGACCTACTCTTAACCGCCGCATGGCCAAGCGGATGGCTGAGCAGGGATTGAAATCGCTGAGAGATTATTATGAACATTTGGCAAAACATCCTGAAGAGGTACGTGCCCTCTGCAGGGAATTCCTGATCAACGTAACAAGTTTTTTCCGGGACGAAGAAGCTTTTGAAGCGATCCGCGCAGAAGTGATTCCCAAGCTGATGGCAAAAAAAGAAGCAGGTGATGTATTGAAAGTATGGGTGGTTGCCACCAGTACCGGTGAAGAGGCTTATTCATTGGCAATACTTTTCTCGGAATATACCGCGATGAGTAAGCAGGAGGAAGTAAGTGTCAAGATATTCGCTACCGATATTGACCAGCAGGCCATCAATACGGCCTCCAAGGGTCAGTATCACCAGGATAGTTTAAAGCAGGTGAAGCCAGAATGGCTTTCCAAATATTTTCTGAAGGAAGGCAATGATTACAAGGTCACTTCCCAGCTCCGTAAAATGGTGGTATTTGCCAAGCATGATATCACCCGGGATCCTCCGTTCAGCAAGATCGACCTTCTTACCTGCAGGAACATGCTCATTTACATGAACCCGGTGCTGCAGAAGAACATCCTGCAGAAATTTCATTTTGCTTTGAATGAGGACGGTTACCTGTTCCTGGGTAACAGCGAAAACATTGGTAACCTCAAAGATGTGATGAAGGAGGTAGATAAAAAATGGAAGATCTACCAGTGCATCAGCAAAACAAGAGCAGGAGAATTTGGTGCCTTCCTGAACCCGGTGGAAAAAACCGGTCTGGGAATTTCTCCTCACAAGGCAAAGAATGCGCTCACGCACCTGTCGGATATTTTTAAGGAAACGCTTTTAGACGAATACCAGTTTGCCGGGATCTTCATTGATAAGGATTTTGAAGTGAAGCAGGCCATTGGAGCCTTCAAGAACTTTATCAGTTTCCCTGACGGCAATTTCAACTTCAACCTGCTGAAACTGGTGCCACAGGATCTTTCTGTTGCGCTCAGCACAGGCATACGGAAAGCCATCAAGGAGAATGAGAAAGTTGTGCAGCGGAAAGTGAAAGTGAATGCAGGCAAGAAACAGCGCAGTATTAATATTGTGATCAAACCCTACCTGGAACAAAAGACCTACCTCCAGCCCTTTCTGTTTGTGATCTTCAGCGAGGCTGAAAAAGAATCTAAACCAGCGAGGCGCCCCGGAAAAATTGAACATGAAGGTCTTATCGCGGAAAAGATTGAGGAGCTCGAATCAGAACTGAGAGATACCAAAGAAAATCTACAGGCTGTAATTGAGGAAGTGGAATCTGCCAACGAAGAATTGCAATCCAGCAATGAAGAGATCATTTCATCCAATGAAGAACTCCAGAGCACCAATGAAGAATTACAATCGCTCAATGAAGAACTGCATACGGTGAATGCGGAACACCAGCTCAAAATAAAGGAGCTGATTGAGCTGAATGATGACCTGAATAATTATTTTAATAATTCGGAAGTGGGGCAGGTGCTGGTAGACAAAAACCTGCTGGTAAGAAAGTTCACCCCTATGGCCCGTAAACAGATCAATCTGATTCATGGTGACATTGGCCGTTCCATTAAAGATCTGACCACCAATTTCAATGATGCCAAATTCGTGGAGAACCTGCGTAGCACCATGAAGTCAGGTGTAAAAATGGAGCGCGAGATCCTGATGGATGATGGTACTGTTTACCTCATGCGCATCGCACCATTTTTACGCCACGATAAAACAACGGATGGTGTGGTGATCAATTTCATTGATATTTCGCAGATCAAAACCCTCAACAGTATCCTGGATGCAGTATTCAACAGTTCCACCAGCGGCATATTGGCCAAGAAAGCGGTGCGTGACCAGGACAATCACATCGTTGATTTTGAATACATCAGCGTGAACAGTGCGGCGGAAAAACTGCTGAACCGTTCCAAAGATGCGCTCCTGGGTAAAACACTTAAACAGGAATTTCCGGAAATGTCCCGGGAAGATTTCAGGAAGTATGTTCAGATTGTTGAAACCGGCGAGACGATGAATTTTGAAGTTTTTTACGAATCAACGGATAAATGGTTCGAAATTATTGCCGTAAAGATGATGGACGGACTGGTTACCACTTTCACAGACGTTACGGAAAGAAAGATAGCGGCCGACATGCTTGCCCAGGGTTACGCGGAACTGAAGCAGACAACCAACCAGCTTGAGAAGTCGAATATGGACCTGCTGCAGTTTGCATCTGTTGCCTCGCATGATCTTAAAGAACCGCTCCGCAAGATCCAGGCCTTCGGCAGCCTGGTGAAGGAAAGGGTTCAGGGCAAGATCGATGAAGGTGAAATGAGGTACATCGACAAGATGATCAATTCATCCAACAGGATGCAATCCCTTGTTGATGACATTCTCACTCTGTCAAGGCTTAGCAATACAGAAGTCAGTTATTCCGATACGGATATAAACGAGATCGTTAACAGGATCGTTGATGACCTGGAGATCACCATCAGGGAAAAGAACGCAAAGATCATTATGTCAGACCTACCTATGATCAGGGCGGTTCCCGGGCAGATGCACCAGTTGTTCCAGAACCTGATCAGCAATGGTCTGAAATTCAACAAAAGTGAATCCCCCGAGATCAGGATCTCTTCCAAAAGAGTTTCGGCCAGGTATGCGGTGAAATTTGAAATCAGTCCAAAGGATTACATTCAGTTGGAAGTGGAAGACAATGGTATCGGCTTTGAGCCGCAGTATGCTGATAAGATATTTGGGATTTTTCAGCGACTTGACGGTAATTCCTACCAGGGCTCCGGCATTGGACTGGCCATCTGTAAAAAGATCGTGGATAATCACCAGGGATTTATTGTGGCTGAAAGCACACCTGGAGAAGGAACACGTTTTATCATCCTGATGCCGGTTTAAGTTTTAAGCTTCCTGATCACGCGGCAGGGATTGCCGGCAGCGAAGGTATCCGGAGGAATGTCTTTCGTAACCACGCTGCCGGCCCCGATGATGCAACGGTCGCCAATGGTTACACCGGGGCAGATCACGGCACTCCCTCCAACCCATACATCCTCTCCAATGGTGATAGGCCTTGCGAATTCAATGCCACTGGCTCTTTCGGTGTGACTGGTAGGATGCATGGCAGTATAAATCTGCACATTGGGTCCGAAAAGGGTTCTGCTTCCGATTGTTACAGGTGCCACATCCAGCACCACGCAGTTGAAATTGAAAAAAACTTTTTCCCCGAGGTAAATATGATATCCATAATCACAATAGAAAGGCGGTTGCATCCAAAGGCCTTCACCGGCATTTGGAATTAATTGTTCCAATATACTTTTTCTAAGTGCGGTATCAGCTTCATCAACAGTGTTAAGTTTGGATAAAACTTGCCTGGTTAGGATACGGTCTGCCACCAGCACAGGATCGAGGGGATCATACAGTTCACCTGCTTTCATTTTTTCTTTCTCTGTTGCCATTCATTAAAGTTCGGCGCTTTGGATTACAAGCAGCAAGGTAGTTTTTGAGTGCCTCAGTTTTCAGCAATCTTCGTTTTCCTTTTTCTGAAATAAAACATGCCAAGCATAAAGAACAGTTGGGAGTACACAAACATATCCTCGAGCAGGGAAATAAAATAAAAATCAGCAGGTGCTGTATCGAGTACGATCCCCAGCACATAAACAGCAGGTAAAAACGATAAAATGAAATGCAGCAGGAAAAACCAACGCGGGATCAAATTGGATTCAGTACCATACAAAAGGCTTACAGCAAGGAAATATAAAATGATGACTGGTTTTTGAAAGATGAAATGATTTTCAAGAGTCATATGCCAGCCGGGAATCACGGAGACGCTTTGCATGAATTGGTGTTCACTGAATTTTAGGAAAACAATTAGCAGCAGGTGAATGAATGCCAGCAGTAAGAAAGCGATTTGATTCCGGTTCATGCTCAAATATTATTCAACAGAAGATGAAGTGATCAATTTTTTGAGCAACACAATTTGCCCGAGGTGGTAATGATTATGTTCGATTATGCCGGTCATGTTCCGGTAATAGCTCCCATATTTTTCATCCACAAAATTTTCCTGCCATTTCCCGGCATCAATTGTTTCGATAAGGCCGGCCAGTGTTTCAACTGCTGTCCAGGTTTGCTGCAGTAATGCATTCCAGTCCTCCGCTGAGCGGATAGGAGGCAGATCAAAACTGAATTGATCATGGGCATCCAGGCTGTCACCATTCAGAACCCGGGTTAAAGCATGAATGTAATAGCTGGTATGGTAAACCAGTTCGGCAATGGTATGAAAAGAATTCATTTTCGTCGTGGCGCTAATCCAGTCAACATCTTTCAGTGTGTCGCGGTAATTAACAGAGGTCCAGTTTCCTCCAAAATAAAGAACCCTGAGTTGACTGGCGATAGCTGCTGCCGGGTGAAAATTCATTTATCAAAATACTGAAAAATCCATCACAGCTATTGTACAATTGCGGGCTGTTCACCGTGTTTCACTGTTAGAAATAGATATCAATATAATCAACTACCATGTTTCCTTCACAATTGTCCATTGCCTGGAGTCGCCAGTATTTCCGGTTTCTGGTTGAAAGGAAAATCTGCTCTCCCTGCCTGGTACAGGTGTCACCATTGTTAATAGAACCGACACGGGTTTGTATGGTGCCCCTGAAATGAAGTTCCAGGGGATTCAGAGCCATTAATTCGCCTTCGATCAGCAGGAAATTTCCTTTGCCATCTTTCTGGCTGCCCTTTACCGGGTGCCAACCATTTTCAGCCGGGCTGATGTCAATTTTTCCTGGTCGCTCCCAACTGATCCAGTGCAGGGTTAAATCGTGAATACCGGTTAATGAAAATTGATTGGAGGACCCCTGCGTATCAGAACTTGCAAAGTCAGTTACCCCCGGGGAGTTATTCACGGAATCCTTATTTCCAGGGATGGAGATGGAGTCTGCAGACGTTTTATTGTCTACACTTATTTGCTCATTACACGCATAAACGGTCAAAACTAAAAAGCATAGCACCAGGTATTTTGTTGATCTCATTTCTGATTTTGAAAATTCTCTTACAAAATCCACGCCCTACTGCCGGCTGTACATCCAATCTTAACGATATCACGGTTTCATTTGCTGTAAATTTGCTTCACTGCAGGTTGTACTATCGCTTCATTCTTTGAATGGGGAGGAAAGTCCGGACAGCACAGAGCAACGTATCCCGGTAACCCCGGGACGTTACGGTTTAAAGGCCGTGATCGAGACAGTGCCACAGAAAATAACTACCCTGCAAAGGGAAAAGATGAAAACGTGGGGTAAGAGCCCACGGCCTCCTGTTGCAAGGCAGGAAGCGGGCAAACCTTACGTGCTGAAATGCCAAATATATCCCGCATCCCGGGCTGCTCGTCCGGTTCCGGCTTGCCGGAAGGCGGGAGTGGGTAGGCAGATAGAGGTGTTCAGCAATGAACATCCCAGATAAATGATAGTTATATCCGGCTAACGCCGGATGAAACAGGATCCGGCTTACAGGCCTGCAGTTTTTATTTATTCAATTCAGAACCAGGTTGAGGCCGGGAAGGCTCCAAATAACTCCATCATCCAGGCGATACCCAGGTGTACCATCAAACCTCCATAAATGGTGCGGGTATGGAAGGTGACAACGCCAAGCAATATGCCTCCGAAAAAGGAACTGATGCATTCTCCCAGAGGTTTACCAAAATGAATGGTGCAGTAGAACATGGCCATGGGCAGGATAGCATCCCTGCCCGCAAATTTTACAAAGGCCATCACCAAAAAGCCCCTGAAAAAAAGCTCGATACCAATGAAATCACTTCCGTAGGATAATTCATAAAGGATCTTGAATACGGTTTGCTCATGTTTTTCAGAAAAGTCCAGTACATTTTTCAGTTTGGGATACATGGCCTGGAAATCGGGCTGGGTAGAGGCAAGCATCACAAGAGGAAGCATGATCAGCAGCATCAGCAGGTAAGGACTTGCATCAAAACCTTTCAGTTTCATGCCATAAAAAGGCTGGTCAGCATCAAAGATTTTCCATACCAGTAAAAGAACAATTACCATCACCAGCAGTTTCGCCGGCCAGTAAACTACCTGGTTCCAGTAACTGTTTTCCAACACATGATCGCTGAAATTGAATTGAATATTGGAAGCCATTTTCCAGGCAAAAATGGCCGGGGCTATGATCAGCAGCAGGATAAAATTCTTCCTGCGGAAATAATCCTTCTTCAGCATGATGCTGCCAGCGACATAGGAAAAAGAAAAGGCCGCCAAAAAAACCAGCCACCAGCCAAGATATTGCCGGCCTTCATCCATTACGCTCAGCCATTTATTGAGGCCATGATAATAATTGATAAATATGGCCATGGCAGTGAAGCATGCGGACAAAGCAAACAGAGGTTTGTCAACATAACGGATGTAATCTCCTAAATGACCAATGATTTTTTTCATTCCCCGGAAACCTGCAATTTAGCGCCGCATATCGGTCATTAAAGATTCATTCAAAAAAAAATTGAAAGCCGAGCAACGCTTTCTTACTGGTGCCTGTCAACCTTCAAATTCATTACATGAGATATATTTTCATTATCCTTTTGTTTTCGATGGCGGCCTGTGAGCCGGTTATCAATGACCGGGGATCCATGATGGCCTATGTGCCAGTTTATGCCACGGCCCAGGAAGCTAATTCCATTTCAGTGGAACCGGCACGGCCTACGGTAAAAGCAGGTAAAATTTATGCCTACAACCAGTACCTATTCCAGGTAGAACAATCCGAAGGCATTCATATCATTGATAACACCAACCCGCAGCAGGCGCATAAGATAGCTTTCATAAAAATTCCTCTCTGTTCCGAGCTGGCCATCAAATCAGGTTTTCTTTATACCAATAATCTTAATGACCTGGTGGTTTTCAATCTGAACAATATTGCCTCACCTCAGCTTGTAAACAGGATCGAAAATGCATTTCCAGCCATCTCCCAGGAATATCCTCCATTCAGCAACGTATATTTTGAATGTGCTGATCCTTCGAAAGGAATTGTGATCGGCTGGAAACAGCAACCCGTTGATAACCCTAAATGCCGCCGTTAAAATTATTTGTATGAAAAAATTATTTGGAATTATAAGCATTGTTATACTCCTGGGTTGCGAAAAAGCCAGTGATACTTCTGCTGCTTTCACCGGCGGAACGGGCCAGGGTGGCTCTATGGCCAGGTTCACCATTATGGGAAACTACCTTTATACAGTTGATAAGGAAAATCTGAATGTATTTGATATAGCCAATGGCGCCACACCAGTTTTTAAAAGATCTGTACCAGTTGGTTTTGAAATCGAAACCATCTTTCCTTTCAAGGACAGGTTGTTCATAGGCTCAACCAGCATGGTGCATATATTCAGCATTGCAGACCCGGCCAATCCCCAGAAATTATCAGAAGCCATTTCTCCTGATGTGATGCGTCGTTGTGATCCTGTGGTTGCCAAGGATACGGTGGCCTTTGCCACCTTGAGAACCAATGGCGCCTGCGGAGGTACCCAGAGTATTTTGGCAGTGTATGATATCAGGAACGTATTACAACCTGTGCAAAGGGGAAGTGCCTTTTTAATGGAACCTTATGGTCTCGGCTATTCAAATAACACACTTTATGTTTGCGATGGGGTGGAGGGACTGGTAATTTTCAATATTTCAAATCCATTTTTGCCTGTGCGTGAAGATGTGATCAGCAGCAATAGCAATTCAAAATTCATGGATGTAATTCCATATGGCAATCTCCTGGTTTGCTGGGTTACTGACGGTATGATACTGTATGATATTACTGATGAACTCAACCCTGTACTGATAAAGAAAATTTCATGATAAAATCCCTTTCATTATTTTTTATTGCGTTCTTTTCCCTGGCTGCCCATGCGCAAAAGTCTAAACCACCGGTGGAATACCAGCAGGCTGTAATGGTAAACCTGCTGATGCTGATCGGGGTTGATTTCACGCTTGCCGGCGGTTACGAGTTCAGGGTGAGGCCATCTGCCGTGGTTTCATTGGAAGGCGGATATATCGTAGGGTCAGGGTATTTTGATAATGGTACTGATATCAACACAGGGTCCAGCGGATTTCTTCTGAGGCCTTCCATGAAATTTTTTGTGAACGACAGGAAAAATTTTTACCTGCAGCCTCAGTTGTTTTATAAAATGGTTAATCATAAAATGAATGACTGGCTGGGAAAAAATTGTGTTGATGATGTGCCTGCGTATGAGGAACGCCAGGATTTCAAATACAGGCGTGAGGCTTATGGGTTTAACCTGGTAGGTGGAGTATTGCTTCCCACACGCAGCCGGCTCATATTCGATACTTATTTTGGCCTTGGCATCCGCCACCGTGATCTGGGTGTGGTAGGAGAGCCTAATAGTTGTTACAGATCCATGGGTATGTTGTTCATCGGTGAAGAAGAAGGAACTTATCCTAACGTGACCCTGGGTTTGAGATTATTATTCAAACTGGATAATTGATCATTTTCTTTTGAATTCTGATCCCTTTTTCCATTCAGGCCATTTCTCCTGGGATGCGAGTCTTTTTCCTACAAGATAAAGCAGCTTAAGATCTTCGATGGCACCTTCAACATTATAATTTTCATGGTATTCATCTGAAGGGCGGTGATAATGTTTGGCCCTGTATTCTTCATCTGCCTTACTTCCAAACTCCTTGTCTTTTCCAATTACATCCGAGCCACGGCCTGTGTATAAGGCTGGTACTCCTACCTTGGCAAAATTGAAATGGTCTGAACGGTAATAATAGCCGGCTTCGGGATGGGTTTCAAAACTGGTTACCCGGTCCATTTCCCTGGCTGCTTGCTGTAGATAATCTTCCAGGTCAGACTGTCCCTGGCCTACAATAATGATATCTTTTGTTTTACCAAGGTTATTCAGACCATCCATGTTGATATTGGCTACTGTTTTATTAAGCGGGAATACCGGGTTCTGTGCATACCATGCCGATCCCCACAAGCCCTGCTCTTCCGCGGTGACTGCCAGGAAAACAATGGTTCTTTCCGGAGGAGTACCTGAATTTTTGAATGATCTTGCCAGTTCAACTAAACCAGCCGTAGCACTGGCATTATCAAGCGCACCGTTATATATACTATCGCCTGTTTCATCTGGCTTGCCAATGCCAAGATGATCCCAATGGGCGGTGTAAACAATATATTCATCGGGGAATTTGCTACCGGTGATCTTTCCGATAACATTGTAGGTTTTATTGTAACTGGCCTTAACTTTCATGGATGTTGTGATCCTTGTATGAAGCGGCACAGGTTTAAATCCGGGTTTGGCTGCCTGCGCATAAATGGTTGAATCCAGGCCTGCGGATTGGAGCAGCCTTGTGGCTGTTTCAGCGGAAACCCATCCCACCACATCACAATAGGGAATATCTTTTCCGCGGTCATCAAGATGCAATTTTGAACCATTCCAGTTATTCTGCACCACGGTAAAAGGATAACTCGCTGCCTTCGTATCATGTATCACCAGGCAACCCTTGGCACCCTGCCTGGCTGCTTCTTCAAATTTATAGGTCCACCTGCCATAATAGGTCATGGTGTCTCCTTTGAAAAGGGAAGTATCCATGCCATACCCAGGATCATTCACCATTACAAGAACAATCTTTCCTTTCACATCAAGACCGGCATAATCATTCCAATTCCTTTCAGGTGCATTTACTCCATATCCTGCAAACACCAGTTCTTCGTTTTTCAGGCTGATGACAGGATCTGTTTTTTCCGTCCAGATAACATAATCATGGAATCCTTTGAGTGAATAATTACCCCGGGCTGACTGAACCTGCATGATGCTGTCTGCTTCCGTTTCAATATTCACCATCGGCACATCCTGCAGGTAGCTGTTGCCATTGCCCGGTTCAAGTCCTGCCATGGCAAACTTCTGTTGGAGAAAAGTTATGGTCATGGTTTCACCTGCTGTAAATGGTTTACGGCCCATGAAAGAATCAGAAGCCAGGATCCTGATATTTTCCCTCAGGCTGTCTGCCTGCAAAAATTTTAAATCCTGGTCATCACTTACACCTGCGGTACGCTGCTGGCAGGCATTCAGTACAGGCAGTAAAAAAAGAACTGGTATAAAACGAAACATATCTATGGTTTGGCCGGAAAAGTTAAGCAATTTTGATGCAGATGAAATGCTTTCCTTTTGTTAACATCCT
>JAEYUA010000289.1 GCA_023433755.1 Bacteroidota bacterium
CAGCCCAAGTTCCGTTATGACGATTTCCTTTTGATTTAATGGAACCACTTTGATAATAATTAAAAGCGTCACCTACCAATGTGTCATTGTCGAAATTTGCAACATAGCTTACGTGTCCATTTTCAAAGTAATGAATAAACTCACCGTGTTTTTTACCTGCTTTGTAAAACTCTCTTTCTTTTACAGTTCTGTCTTTATAGAACTCAAGCCATAAGCTGTCTTTAAGTCCATTTTTAAAATATCCTGTCGACCAAGTTGTCCCGTCTTTTGTGAATTTTCTGAAAAAACCGTTTAACGTATCGTTTTTATAAGTCCTTTCAAATAACCAACTGCCTGAATAACCATCGTGAACGCCCTGTTTTCTTCCAAGTTCGTCCTTATAGTTTTTTGTCTGTCCAAAAGTGAAAATTGGAAAAGTCAAAATGAGGAATGATATGTTTATTAGTCGTCTCATTACAATTACCGCCAACTCTTAAATATACGCAACTATTCTACTTTCTAAATAAAACAATTATAACGTATTTACATTCAAAACCAATTCATTTTTACATTCATCTTCTATTTAACTATTGTAACAATCCGGAAAAATAAATTATAGATCCGTGAAAATATATTTATTATATCCAGTCACAAATCTCATCTTTAATTTTTTAGTTGACCTGTTCTTCAATCAGGTACACCTTGCCATGGTCCAATTTTTGGTAGTATAACACGGCTGTGGCCGTATTATGAGTAGACTAATTATTATTTCGAACCGCCTGCCTTTTTCCATCGAAAGAGAGGGAGAGGATGTACTGGTGCGCCAGAGTTCCGGCGGACTGGTTTCTGCTATCAAAAGTTATTTCGAAAAATCAGGTGCTGATACCAGCTTTTCTGAAAGGATTTGGGCGGGCAGCATGGATGCCAGCAGGGAAGACTGGGAGGCCGTTCCTGAATTGCAGGCGGATTTCACCATCCTGCCGATCTTTCCTGACCCGGAAACTTATTCCAACTATTACAACGGTTTTTCCAATTCCACAGTGTGGCCGCTTTTCCACTATTTCCCTTCCCTGGTGGAATATAAAAAAGAATATTTCGAAGACTACCGCAAGATCAACCAGCTCTTTGCTGATACCATTATCAACATGTACCAGCCGGGTGATGTGATCTGGATCCATGACTACCAGCTCATGCTGTTGCCTGACATGATCCGCAGAATGCTTCCGAACGCCACAATCGCTTTTTTCCTGCATATTCCTTTCCCTTCCTACGAGATCCTGCGCCTCATTCCTACGGAATGGAAAAAACAGATCATGCAGGGATTGATGGGGGCTGACCTGGTTGGTTTTCACACCCACGATTATGTGCAGCACTTCATCCAGTCCGCCAAAATGATCCTGCAGGTGGAGAGCCAGTTCAGCAGCATCTATTACGGCAACCGCATGGTGAAGGTTGACCAGTTTCCTATCGGTATCGATTATGATAAATTCAGGGCCGCCTGTGTTGATGAAGAAGTGGTGGGCATTGCCACCGCGCTGGAAGAAAAATTCATGCAGCAGAAAATGATCTTTTCTGTCGACAGGCTGGATTATACCAAGGGCCTCAACTACCGCCTTGACGGTTACGAGGTTTTCCTGGAAAGACATCCCGAACTCAGGGAAAAAGTGGTTTTCATTCTGAATGTGATCCCATCCAGGGAAGATATTCCTACCTACCACGAAAGAAAAAGGATGGTGGAGCAGAAGATCAGCAGGATCAACGGGCATTTTTCAACTTTGCACTGGCAACCCGTGATCTACCGCTATAATCACCTTAGCTTTGAAGAACTGTGTGCCCTCTACCAGTCGGCCGATATCGCCCTCATCACCCCCCTGCGGGACGGGATGAACCTGGTAGCCAAGGAATACATTGCCAGTTGCATTGACAAAGGTGTGCTGGTGCTGAGTGAACTCACCGGCGCGGCCAGTGAACTGAACGAAGCCATTCTTGTAAATCCCACTGATATCGAGGAAGTGGCTGATGCTATTTACAAGGCCTGGACCATGCCCCTGGTGGAACAGCGCAGCAGGTTATCGTATATGCAACGCCGTTTGGCCGAATACAACGTATATAAATGGGTAAACGATTTTCTTGACCAGTTGATCAGTACCAAAAAAGACCAGGAAATTTTGAAAGTGAATATTCTTACCGAAGACCATACCAAACAGATCGTAGCCGAATTCGAAAAGGCCCAACGCCGCTGCATCCTGCTGGATTACGACGGCACACTGGCGCCTTACCAGAAACTGCCTTCCCTGGCCACGCCAAGCGATGAGCTGATCCTTTTACTGCAGGAGCTTACCAGCGATCCGGCCAACGAGATCGTGATCATCAGCGGCCGCGATGCCGATACACTTGAAAAATGGCTGGGCGACCTTCCCATGAACATGATTGCTGAACATGGCGCCTGCGTGAGATACAAAGGCGAAGAATGGAAGGAACTCGTAAACATCAATACGGAATGGAAGGAACAGGTGCGACCCATGATGCAGTTGTTCGTTGACCGCTGTGCGGGTTCATTCATCGAAGAAAAGAAAAGCACGCTGGCCTGGCATTACCGCAATACCAATACGGAACTGGGCTTCATGCGTTCCAGGGAATTGCGTAACAACCTGCTGCAACTCACTGCCAATACCTCGCTCCAGGTGATTGACGGCAACAGGGTGCTGGAAGTGCGCATGATAGGAGTAGACAAAGGGGCAGCTGCCACTAACATGCTGGCGCAGATTGAACCGGATTTTATTCTCTGCATTGGTGATGATGCCACCGACGAAGATATGTTCCGTGCACTGAAAGATCGCGGGCATACCATCAAGATCGGCAGGGCCAATACTTCAGCCCAGTTCACCATCCTTTCACAAAAAGATGTATTCCCTTTCCTGGGCCGCTTTATCCGTCCTGTTGCTTCACGCAACCTGAATTATTCCTGATAACCGCTTCCCATTACTGATTTGATCATCAGCAAAGGAACTATGGCGAATTGTGGACGGGCATGCAATTCATTATTGAGGTGCGCCAGCGATTTTTCCAGCAGGAAACTATGCAATACGGTTTCCATGTGCTGCTGCTCACCCGGTATGAGGGCTGATCCTTTCACCTGGTCAAGATAGGCCTTCATAAAAAATCCGCTCATATAATGCGCCCACTGTCCCGCGAAGGGCAGGAGATGCGTCAGCTCGTTACGAGGTATATGATCATTATCAAAAAAAGTTTCGTAGGCGGTATAATGAAAAGAGGTGATCATCTCGGCCACATCACGTATAGGCGAACGTTTGATACGCCGGGTGCTGAAACTCCTGAATGGTTTACCAC
>JAEYUA010000293.1 GCA_023433755.1 Bacteroidota bacterium
AAGCCCAAGGGCAAACTCCGTCTGCTATATGAGTGCAATCCTTTTTCCTTCATCATGGAAGTAGCGGGAGGAAAAGCAACCGATGGTAAAAGATCTATCCTGGATATTGTACCAACGGAGCTGCACCAGCGCACCCCACTTTTTATAGGCAGCCGTAAGATGATGGAAGAACTGGAGTCATGCTCGGGAGCATCTATTTCAACCCAAACGGTGAAACCATAAAGACTGTAGTACTCCTGGTTTTGAGGCAATAAAAGCCAAAGCCTTATTTGATGATAAAAATATGAGCTGGCTAAGATGCAAGTGAGGAAATTAAAGTACCTGTGTTTTAAAACTGCTGAAGTAAGGATGGAATGCATTCTCTAAATTGCAGCATGAAATCACCCATCATAACGGTTGAGAACCTGGTGAAGAATTATGGAAATTTCGAAGCCGTTAAAGGCATCAGCTTTGAAGTAAGGGAAGGCGAGATCTTTGGCCTGCTGGGTCCTAATGGCGCCGGCAAGTCCACCACACTTGAGATCATTGAAACACTCCGGAATAAAACCAGCGGTAAAATTATTGTTGACGGTATTGACCTCGACGAACATCCTAACGAGATCAAAAAGATCATTGGTGTGCAATTGCAGACAAGTGGATTCTATCCCGGGCTGAACCTGCTGGAATTGATCGATCTTTTTGCCGGTTTATACAATCGCAAGGTTGATGCGCTGGAACTGCTAGACAAGGTAAACCTTCGTGACAAGGCAAAAGCAAAGGTCAAGGACCTCAGTGGCGGGCAAAAGCAAAGATTTTCTATTGCCACTACACTCATCAACGATCCGAAAGTTGTTTTCCTTGACGAGCCAACCACTGGTCTCGATCCCCAGGCTAGAAGAAACCTTTGGGAACTGGTAAAACAGATCAGGGATGCGGGCACCACTGTTATCATCACCACCCACTATATGGATGAAGCGGAATTTCTTTGTGACCGCGTGGCCATTGTGGATGCCGGGCGTATCGTGGCACTGGCCACCCCTGATAAACTGATCGATGACCTGGTGGCAACCGGTTTCGAAAGACCGAAAGAAATGAAGAATGCCAATCTTGAAGATGTATTCATTCATCTTACCGGCCACTCCCTGAGGGAAGCCTGACTATCTAATTAATTAATTATCAAACAATAAAATGATTATCTTATGTCATTACAGGATAAATTAAAAAGCCATCGCGATGACCGCCTGAACGCGGAGAAAGAAGCAGGATTGAAATTCATGGAAGAGAATAAGAGCAAACCCGGTGTGACTGAATTGCCGGGCGGTATGCAATATGAAATTATAAAAATGGGAGGAGGTGCCAAGCCCGCGCCTAATGCAAAGATCAAAGCGCATTATAAAGGAAGCCTGCTCAATGGTAAGGAGTTTGACAGTTCCTATCGCCGCAACCAGCCATTTACTGCACCGCTGAATGCTTTGATCAAAGGTTGGCAGCAGGCCATACCGATGATGACCACCGGTAGCACCTGGCGTCTCTGGATCCCTTCTGATCTTGCTTATGGCGACAGGGGAGCCGGAGGTGATATACCAGGCGGCGCTACACTGGTATTCGAGGTGGAATTATTAGAGATTGTAGGCTAATGGACATTGGCTATTGGCCATCAGCTTCCAGATTCAAACCATACTATGATAGGAACAACAGACCCGAAGTATCCCATAGGCAAGTATACCCCCCAGCCTTATTCACTTCAACAAAAAGAAGAATGGCTGGCTGCAATAAAATTTTTGCCGGATGAATTGGAGGCCACCATCCAGAGCCTGGATGAGCAGCAGTTACAAACACCGTACAGGCCCGGGGGATGGACAGTTCACCAGTTGGTTCATCACCTGGCCGACAGTCATATGAATGCCTATATCAGGTTCAAGCAGGGTTATGCTGAAGACAACCCGGTGATCAAACCTTATGATGAAGCGATATGGGCTGATATGGAAGATGTAAAAAACCTGCCGGTAAATATTTCCACCACGCTGCTGTTTGCCTTGCATAAACGATGGTCCGCCTTTCTTGCAGGTTTCACTGAAAAGGAATGGGAACGGACCATTTTTCACCCGGAACATAATAAGCAGATGACCCTTTGGTTCTTACTGGGCATGTATGCCTGGCATGGGCGTCATCATGTAGCCCACATCACTGCGCTGAAAGAAAGAGAAAACTGGTAGCGGTTCAAACTGTAGGTATGAAGTGGAAAGTTGTATCCTCCGAAAAGATTTTTTCCGAGCCCTGGCTTAATGTTAGGAAAGATGTTTGCGAGCTGCCTAACGGCAACCAGCATGCGAATTATTTCATACTTGAATATCCCGCATGGGCCACTGCCTTTGCCCTTACGGAAGAAAACAAGGTCATACTGGTACGTCAGTACCGGCACGGACTGGGTGTGGTGAGTACAGAATTACCAGGTGGAGTGGTCGATCCGGGTGAAGACCCTGCCACGGCGGTAGCGAGAGAACTGAAAGAAGAAACGGGATTTGAATTTGAATCCATCCAGCCGCTTGGAAAGATCGCTCCCAATCCAGCCACCAGTAATAATTACATGCACATGTTCCTGGCAAAGGGAGGCAAAAAAATCAGTCACCAAAATCTTGATGAAACAGAAGACCTTGAAGTGCTGGTATGCTCCCTCGAAGAATTAAAATCCATGCTAAGAGAACAGCAAATCGTGCAGGCCCTGCATGTAAGCTGCATCATGTATGCGCTGGAATCATTAGGGGAGTTGCACTATTGATTTATAGCCAACATCAGGTAACAATTTTCAGAATTTTCTAAATCTTTTCATGTTCACAACCGCCAAGCCCCAGCGGGGTGGCATGTCAATGGTTCTATTGTTGATGTTTACCCAGGTTCCATCAGAATAAAATATCAATGGAACCAACATTCTCCATTGACAACATCAGCTAGCAACTATCAGAATTCCCTAAACCTTTTCATGTTTACAGCCGCACAGCCCCAGTGGGGCGGCATGTCAGTAGTAAATAGCGTGATTTGGTTGTACCATCTCCGAGCCCCGTAGGGGCGGCATGTCAATGTCTCTCCATAGGATTTAAGCCATCTACATTACCAGAATCTGGTGATCGTACGTTTCCCTATAGCACATCAAAGGCGCCCGGGTTGCGAATTATTAGAATTCATAAAAGCATCACCTTTCGGGTAGGATTTGATTGCCCGCAGAATTCAGGAAATTAATTGGTATATTATCTTATCCGGTTGAATCTTTAACCAACCTGTTTATGGAATCAGCGGTGGAACTATTGACATGCCGCCCCTACGGGGCTCTTTGGAAACGATGCAGATTAATCGCTATTGGCTACTGATATGACGCCCCGCTGGGGCTGGGTGGTTGCGGTGCGGAATCAACAATGATGAATGAATTGGTTTGTGGCAGGATGAAGATGTTTGTTCAAATTCACAATAAACGAAAATTTGAACGGAACGCCAGGTTGATGTATAATACCAGGGGAGAGACATTGACATGCCGCCCCGCTGGGGCTGGGTGGTTGTGGTGCGGAATCACCAATGATGAATGAATTGGTCTGTGGCAGGATGAAGATGTTTATTCAATTGTACAATAAATGAAAATTTGAACGGCACGCCAGGTTGGTGTATAATACCAGGGGAGAGACATTGACATGTCGCCCCGCTGGAGCTGGGTGGTTGCGGTGCGGAATCACCAACGAAGAATGAATTTTCTGAACTGGTTTTTCAATAAACACGATGATTAACTGACGTGCAGCATGTGTGGAAATAGATATTCAATTAAGATTCCCGCTTCACTTCAGCTACCAGGAATATGCTGCCACACACCAGCACAAGATCATTTTTTCCGGCTTTTTCAATGGCATTTTCTAAAGCCATATTTACTTCCTTATACGATACACCTTTCAACCCGTAACCTGCAGCCTGTTTTTTCAGGTCGTCCGCATCAAGCGCCCGGGGAATAGCCGCCTGCGTAAAATAATATTGCGCCTCACGGGGCAGCAATTCCAGCACTTTGTTGATATCCTTATCCTTCACCATGCCAATGATGATATGAAGCTGGTCAAATGATATCTGTTTTAAATGAAGCAGCATTTGACTGATGCCATCCGGGTTATGTGCCACTTCAAGTACAACTTTTGGATTTTGGTGAATGACTTCCCATCGGCCATGCAGGCCGGTTGTTGATCTTACATTTTTTAATGCTTTCGCTATCGAGTCATTTTCCAATTTACGGTCCAGTAATGACACCTGGTTGATTATAGAGCAGGCTTTCAAAACCGTGCAGATGTTTTTACCCTGGTAGATTCCCTGGAGATCTGTTTCCCATACTTTGCTGGTACCCGTTTTTTTTGAAAGCACTTCGATCTCCACCAACCCGTTTTTCCAATTGAAATCTTTTGCTTCCATTTCATCGGAAGCAAAGAAAAGGGCGGCTTGTTTTGCTTTTGCCTGCTCCTCAAATACCAAAATGGTCTCCGCTTGTTTCTCTCCAATAACTACAGGAGTATCTTCCTTGATAATGCCGGCTTTCTCTGTAGCAATTGCTTGCAGGCTGTTGCCCAGCATATTCATGTGATCCCAGCCGATATTGGTAATGATGGATAAAAGAGGTCTGATGATATTGGTGCTGTCAAGCCTTCCGCCGAGTCCCACTTCAACTATGGCAATGTCCACCTGCTTCATGGCAAAATATTCAAAGGCCATCGCAACGGTTATTTCAAAAAATGAAGGGTGAATTTTTTCAATCAATGGCCTGGTTTTCTGAACAAATTGCACAACAAAATTCTGGTCAGCCATTGCGCCGTCCACCTTGATTCTTTCACGGAAATCATAAAGGTGGGGAGAGGTGTACAATCCTGTTTTCATCCCGCTGGTCTGCATGATGGAGGCCAGCATATGGCTAACGGAACCCTTGCCATTGGTACCT
>JAEYUA010000130.1 GCA_023433755.1 Bacteroidota bacterium
CTGAAGCAAAGGAAACTTACAGATTCCCTGATTGGCAATCTCTCATCGCGCAGGGACAGCACCCTGAAAGGATTTGAGAGTTATTCGTTTCTGGACAATCTTTACCAGACCCGGGTGGGAATAGATAGCGGAGTGATTGCAAGCAACAGCGTGATGCATTATTTTTCCGCCACCATTTTCAGGCTGAATACGCTTAACGGTGTCAGCTCAGGAAATAATTCCTACCTCGATTACGTGTATAACGATATGATGTCCCAAAAACTCATATCTGAAATGATCACCTATCTCGGACTGATCAATGCCAATATTTTTAATATCCTGTATAACCGCACCTACGTGGTGGAAACATTGATAGGCACCATGCCTTCATTTGAAGTTTACCAGTCTTATGAAAAAGAGTTTTTGTATAAGGCTTCACCGGAAATAAAAACCAGGTATAACAAGATCCGTTATCATTCAGCGCTCGATCAAAACATACAATACCTGGAAAAAGTCTTCAGCACCTTCAAGGTAGACAGCACTTATGATTATACTACCTGGAGCGCCCTCACTTCAATAGGGGTGAATGATCTGCGGACATTACAAACCAGCCTGCTGCAAGGCGTTATTGATAAAATGCACAGGAGTTATAACAGGGAGGTGCGGAATAAATGGCTGACCCTTGCCCTGCTCACTCTTGCCCTGGTTTTGGTAATGATAATGGTTTCGTTTACTATTCACAGTATCAGCAGCCTGCTGAACCAGTTGAAAGGTACGGCACTCAAAATCGCAAAAGGAGAACCGGCGCATCCACCTGCGAAACTGCCGGATGATGCACTCGGGAGTTTATCGAGGTCAATTGCAGAGATAAATTACAGCAATGAACAGCTTGCCTCGGCGACAACCTCTATCGGTAATGGAAATTTTGAAGTGGAGTTGCGTCCCAGGAGCGAAAACGACCTGCTGGGCAATGCACTCTTGCGTATGAAAGAAAACCTGGAAAATTCCATAAGGGAAACAGAAGAAAGCAGGGAACAGTTCCGCAAACTGGCAGATTTTGTGCCGCAGATCATCTGGACAGCCAATGCTGAAGGTGAAGTGGATTATTTTAATAAACAGTGGTATGAATTTTCTGGTGCCGGAACTACATTGGGTACTGCCGCCTTCCTGCCTTTTGTACATGAAGAAGAACAGGCCTTTTGCCTGAGGGAATGGACCAAAGCGGTACGTACAGGGCGGGCTTATGAAATTGAATACCGGTTGCTTGGAAAGAACAGGCAGTACAGGTGGTTCCTGGGCCGTGCGGTTCCGGTGCGCAATGCAGAAGGAGTGATCATAAAATGGTTTGGTACCTGTACGGATATCCATGACCGTAAGGAAAGAAGCGAACTCCTGGAATCGCTTGTACAGCAGCGCACGCTCGAACTGGAGCGTTCCAATGATGATCTGAAACAGTTTGCTCATGTAGCCAGTCATGACCTGAAAGAGCCCATGCGAAAGATCCGGATGTTCAGCGGACGGGTTTATGATGAATATGGAGAAAGCCTGCCTGAAGACGGACAGGATTATTTATTGAAAATCCAGGAAGCTGCGGCAAGAATGTCGGCCATGATTGACGGGGTGCTGAATTATTCTGTTACTACCAATGTGAATGACCATTACGAGGATATAGATCTCAACCAGGTAATGGGTGAGATCTTGCAGGACCTGGAACTCATGATTCAGCAAAAGCAGGCAAAATTTAATTTTGATACGCTTCCTGTTGTGCGCGGTATTCGCGTACTGATCTACCAGTTATTTTACAACCTGGTGGGTAATGCTCTCAAATTTTCCAAACAAAACGAATCGAATTATATTTCGCTGAAGGCCGAACGTATCACAGGACAGCAATTGAATGAAATGACGGAACTCCAGCCTGGCAGTTCATACTATGTGATAACGGTAACGGACAAAGGCATCGGTTTTGATCCGGGGAATCGAGAAAAGCTGTTCCAGTTATTCAGCAGGCTCAATGCAAAAGATAAATACGAAGGTACCGGCCTGGGCCTGGCCTTATGTAAGAAAATCGTACAGAGGCATAATGGTAATATCAGTGCAGAAGGAAAGGAGAATGAAGGAGCAAGTTTCAGTGTTTATCTGCCTGTATAAGGCTAAAGGCCAAGGCCATAAGCCCTTGACCTTTTAGCTCATGAACCCTATTTATTCCTGGTATATTTCACTTCCATAGATTTGAATTCTTTTCCGCTTACCGGGTCGGTCGAATACATTTCCATCACCTGGTTGTCCTTATCAACAATTTTAAAAACTTCCCTGAAATCGCAATCCTTTCCTGTAGTGGGATCCACCATCTTACCCTTGATGGTAATGGATTGGGAAGCTTCATCCCAGGGTCCTTCACCCATCATAATTCCGGTTCCCATATTATCGATCCAGGTAGAGATAAAAACTTTTTTTGCATTGTCAAATGCAATCCAGCTCATGCCATTGAAAGGCATGCCATCAAATGATCCAGTATGAATGCTTTGCTGGTAGCGTCCATCCATCAGCATCTGGTTGGTGGAAGTGGTTTTGCTTTTTGTGGGAGGTGCTCCCGGCGCCATCCATAGGGTGATTTCACCTGACCAGACGCCGTCCCAGCTCGCCAGCATTTTATGCTCTTTGCCGGGCGTCATATAGTTCATCCAGTTTTTCATGGCATTGGAATCGGGCATTTGAGCACTCACTGAAACAGCCAGTGTCAATAGCAGGCAGGTCAAAATGGTCACTCGTTTCATATAAAAAAGTTTTAATAAATGTAAACAATCACGGCAGGAGAAAAAAAATCATTTTCCCGGGGCCTGACTGTGCTTTACTTAGGCAGTTATGATGAATGAGGATAAAGATGCAACTGCATTACATCATAATAAATGAGGTGTGCTGGCATAAATTTTTAATTGAACTCAGCATGCCAAATGAACCTGTCATTTTATATGCAGAAGATGACCTGGATGATTTCGAATCCGTAAAAGAAGCACTGGAACAGCTATCAGGAAATTGCCGGCTCCACCATGCCAGGAACGGGGAGGAGGCTGTTGAATACCTGCAACAAAATCAAAATGATCTACCCTGCCTGATTGTACTGGATCTCAATATGCCAGTAATGAACGGGAAAGAGGTACTGTACTGGCTGAAAGAAAATGAGGCCTTCAGCCACATCCAGGTAATTGTTTTCACTACTTCCTCCCGTGAGGATGATGTAAAACTTTGCCAGAAATATGGCTGTACTTTTTTTAGAAAGCCCACACTCTACCGCGACTTGTTGCACATCGCCCAGATGATGCTCCAGATGTGCGCCAGGGCTGCCCGCGTTTGATACTGTTCAGGCAAGTTGTTTGCATTACCCAGCAGAAATGCCAGTACTATGATCAAAAAATTCCTGGGATTTCTCATCCTGATGGTTCAGGGAAACTTCAGCCAGGCTCAATATAACGTTCCTCCCGGTATGCAGCAGCCCGACTCAGTAACGGTGGCTGCCAGTAACCGCTACCTTCCTGCATCTTTCCTTAAAAAAATAGTAACGGGTAAAAATTACCGCAAAGAGTGGTCAACACCCGTTAAGATGGCAGTACTGGACCTGGAAGGTTCCGGCCTCAGTATAGTTAAAATGGGAGGAGGCATGCAAACCAAATCACTGAGGCTTGTTGACCAGCAAGGAAGGGAATGGGCGCTCAGAACCGTGGATAAATTCGCAGAAGGTGCCGTTCCCCCGGGTTTGAAAAATACTGTTGCAGAGAAGATTGTACAGGATATGATTTCTGCCGGTTACCCTTATGCGGCCCTTACTGTAGGCGCCCTTTGCGAAGTGGCCGGTATCAGCGCTCCGCGTCCAAGATTATATTTTGTTCCTGATGCGGAATTTCTTGGCGCTTACCGCGAGCATTTTGCCAATACAGTTTGTTTTCTTGAAAGAAGGGAACCCATTCCCGGCACATTGGAAACACAGGATGTTTTATTTGAAATGGTAGACCATAACCAGGACCAGGTCATGCAGAAAGCTGTTTTGAATGCCCGCCTGATGGATATGCTGGTGGCAGACTGGGACCGGCACGAAGGACAGTGGTTATGGGCATCCCGGGATTCGGCTGGCAGGGAATGGTACTACCCGGTACCTCTTGACAGGGACCAGGCATTTTTTATGTCGGGCGGTCTTTTGCCAGGCCTTGTAAAAGCCATCGCCATGCCTCATATCAACAGTTTCAAAAAAGACAGCAGGAATATCAGGATGCTCAGCTATAAATCATGGGAATTTGACAGGTTTTTCCTGAATGACCTGGATGATGCTGAATGGCGCGCCATAATCAGTGATTTTACCAGCAGGCTCACAGACGAAGCCATCGAAGCCTCGGTGAAAAACCTGCCACCTGAAATTTATGCCATCAGTGGTGCTCATGTTACTTCCATTCTTAAGAGCCGGCGCGACGGGCTAATGGAAAATGCCTTGAAATATTACCAGTTCCTGGCGTCTAAAGTAATGGTAGCCGGAAGTAATGCAGACGAGATCTTCAGGGTTTCGGGCGACAGGGAAGGCCTGGTAGTTAAAGCTTACAAAAGAGAGAACGGAATGGAAGGAGCCCCGCTTTATGAACGTCGCTTTCAATCAGGCGATACCAAAGAAATTATAATTTATGGCTTGCAGGGTGATGACCAGTTCATTGTTGAAGAAACCGCCAATACCGGCATCAGGCTGAATTTTTATGGCAACAAAGGCAAGGACAGTTACCACATAGGCGGTAAATCAAAAATCTGGTTATACGATTCACGCATGGAAGAAAATATGTTTGTACAAAAAGGAAGGGCACGCATCGTTTATCATGACTGAAAAAGTGCCAAATAATTTTTCCTGAACTTTGGCGATACGTTCGCTATGGAATATTTCGTTCAACCCGGTTCAATTGTCAGGAAGGTATGGGGAAAGAGTGATACCATTCTTTTCATCTTTGCCGGTTCAGCCGCTGAATTCGCACTCAATAAAGCTGTGGACTGGCTTTATTTCACCGGGCGCCTGCCCGCTGATCCCATAGGACGTTTATTCTCTACCGTGAGATATGCAAGAGGAATTATCTTTTCAAGTCATGAAGAAGCCATCAAAACCATAGACAGGATCACGGCCATTCATTCCGGTGTGGAAAAGGCGAGAAGTGCACAGATACCCGCCTGGGCTTACCGTGATGTGTTGTACATGCTCATTCATTATTCCATCGCTTCTTATGAATTGCTGGAAAGAAAACTTTCTGATGAAGAAAAAGCCGAACTGTATGATGTTTTTTACCGGCTCGGGAAAAGAATGCAACTGGAAGAACTGCCCGCCAATTACATTGAATGGCTGCCTCACCGTGAAGCACATATGCAAAACGACCTACGGTATTCAGATTATACCCGGGATCTTTTTCAGCAGTATAAAAAACACCTGGGAAGTACACGTTACCGGGTTTTACTGGAAGCCCAGAAACTGGTGATGCCGCTCACAGTACGGAAGATGCTGGCAATGGATACTACCCGCTGGCTGAAACCCGTGGTGCCTTTGTATAAATTCAGCCGGTTGATCAGGATGGATGGTGTAGTGAAATCTTTTTTGCTACCTTCTGCTTATCATCAGCAGATCAAAGAACTGGATGTAACATAAAAAATAAATGATGCCGATCTGGAACCAGGAAGTACAATTGAAAGATGTTCAGCGAATGGGAAAAGGAACCATGGTTGAACATACAGGTATCGAGATTACCGAAATAGGGGATCATTATCTCAAGGGGACAATGCCTGTGGACCGCCGGACCACGCAGCCCATGGGTATTCTTCACGGAGGTGCATCTGTAGCGCTGGCAGAAACCCTTGGAAGTATTGCAGCCAACCTGGTAGTTGACAATAAAAAGAATTATTGTGTAGGACTTGATATCAATGCCAACCACCTCCGTCAGGCCCGTGCCGGAACATTAGTTACCGGCATTGCAAAGCCCATTCACATTGGTAAATCAACACAGGTCTGGAGCATTGAGATATTTAATCAGGAAAATCAACTCGTTTGTGTCAGCAGGCTTACCATGGCTGTTCTCTCGCTCGCAGCTCGCGGCTAGTTGCTCGCAGCTTACCTCATTGTGCTTTTGGAAGCGTGAAAGAAAAAATACTGCCCTTGCCTTCTTCACTCTCTATATACATCTGGCCGCCATTCTTTGCCAGGAATTCCTTGCAAAGCATCAGTCCCAACCCGGTACCTGATTCGCTGGCCGTTCCTTTGGTGGTGAAGAAATTATTTTCATTCAGCTTTTGAAGTGTTTCCGCGTTCATACCCGTTCCTGAATCCTGCACATAGATCTCAACAAAGGAAGCAGCTTCATTAACGCCTACCAGGATATTACCCTGCTGCGGGGTGAATTTAATGGCATTGGACAAGAGATTTCTCAACACCAGATTCACCATATCCTTATCTGCATACACATAAAAAGGTTTCTGGTTCTGAGATTCCACATAGATCTGCTTTGCTTCCGCCTGCAGGCGCAGCAGGTGCATTACATCATTTATCATTTGGGAAACATCCAGTTCTTCAGGCCTTACATTTCCAGCCTGCATCTGCGATTTGCTCCACTGCAAAAGGTTTTCCATCAGCCCGATGGTATAGTTCAAATCCATCAGCACATCTGGTACCAGCACCTTGATTTCGTCGCCAGGCATGTTCTGCTGGTGCATATTCCGGAAAAGATTTCTCAGCGCATACATCGGTGTTTTGAGGTCATGGGCAATCACCGAAAAAAGTTTGGTTTTAAGGTTGTTCAGCTCCGCCAGTTCCTCTTTCTGCGCTTCGATCTCAAGATTTTTTTTATGAAGCGCCCTTTGTTTGGCCAGCAGTTGGAACTGGTAACCATTGTTTTCCTTTTTGATCAGGAAGAGGCCATAAAAAATAAATCCAAGGGAGATCAAATTATTAAAATAATACAGGAAGCGGTTGTGGTCGCGCAGTTCATAAGTGAAATCCTGCAATACCGCCGAAAGAATGAAATAGTTGACCATTGAAAGGGCAATGGTGAAGATCATATAGCCCATGTCCTGCAGGAAAAATACCGCCAGGATGCCGTAGAGAATAAAGTGTAATTCAATGCCTGTATCAAATCCTTTCAGGTAAACGAAGCCGGTAAAGAATGGGTACAGGATAAAGTACAGAAGTTGTGCTGCTTCATATTTGTAAAGATGGTTCAGCAGCAGTGTCACTATGCTGATGGTTACAGGCACAGTGGCAAGCAGCCAGGCTGACAAAGGCACTTCATCATAATGAAAAGCTCCCATCAGCGGAATGAAAAAACCAATTATGAGCTGGAAAAAATTGACCTGGTTGAAGATGCCCAGCTTCCTTTTTTCATAATCATCCAACTGTTCGGTGAACCCGAGTTGTTTGATAAGTAAGAATAACTTCAGGGATTGAAGTTTTACTGTATGGAAATAGCCTGCAAGTTCTATAGAACGCAGCTTCTCAGCAAGGTAGTTTTTCTTCCCGGTAAGGATTTCCATAGTGTTTCAGTTGTTTCGGATCGGTGGAAGAACAAAATATGAAATTTTACGGCAAATCCAAGGCTTTCTACTATCTGTTCCCAAATAAAAAACCCCCGGATGAACGAGGGTTTTTCTGCTGAGTATTTACTCTTAGGCCTGTTCTGCATACATTTCTGTTGGCAGACAAACACATATAAGATTCCTGTCGCCGTAAGTATTATTTACCCTCGCTACAGAAGGCCAGAATTTATTTTGTTTGGTATATTCCAGCGGAAAGGCAGCCATTTCACGGGTGTAAGGTTTTTTCCAGTCATCACTGCAAATAACAAACTGCGTATGCGGCGCATTTTTTAATGGATTATCCTTTTTATCAATTTGTCCTTCTTCCACCAGGCTGATCTCGCGGTGAATGCTTAACAGTGCATCACAAAAACGGTCTAGTTCACCCTTGTCCTCACTCTCGGTTGGTTCAATCATGATGGTACCCGGAACCGGGAAGGACATGGTGGGTGCATGGAAGCCATAATCCATCAGCCTTTTGGCAACGTCTTCCGCTTCCACTTCAGCCGATTTCTTGAATGGTCTCAGGTCCACGATGAATTCATGTGCGCAGGCGCCATGGTGATTGGTATAAAGAATGTCGAACTTCTGTTTGAGCCTGGCCAGCATATAATTGGCATTGAGAATGGCATATTCCGTAGCCATGCGTACACCATCCCTGCCCAGCATCCTGATATAGGCATAGGAAATAAGCAGGATAGATGCAGACCCGTATGGTGCTGCGGATACCGCGCCTTTAGATTGAAATCCTTTGGATGCATCATCTGAAGAAGTATGACCCGGCAGGAAAGGAGCCAGGTGTTTTTTTACACAAATCGGGCCCATGCCGGGACCACCACCACCATGTGGGATGGCGAAGGTCTTGTGCAGGTTCAGGTGGCATACATCTGCGCCGATCAGTCCCGGTGCGGTAAGTCCAACCTGTGCATTCATATTAGCGCCATCCATGTAAACCTGTCCGCCGTGGCTGTGCACGATCTCGGTGATTTCTTTCACTGTTTCTTCATACACACCATAGGTGGATGGATAAGTGATCATGATGCCTGAAAGATTGGCTGCATGTTGTGCTGCCTTTGCCTTCAGATCTTCCACATCTATATAACCATTTTCCAGTGCCTTCACCACCACCACATGCATGCCGCACATAACGGCTGATGCCGGATTGGTGCCATGCGCTGAAATAGGAATGAGCATTACGTTACGGTGCCCTTCACCATTGCTTTCGTGGAAAGCCTTGATGGTAAGCAGGCCTGCGTATTCACCCTGCGCGCCGCTGTTAGGCTGAAGGCTGCAGGCGTCGAAGGCGGTGATGCGGCAAAGATATTTACTGAGTTCGCGAACAATGAACTGGTAGCCTTCCGCCTGGCTCGCAGGTGCAAATGGATGGATCTTGCTCCAGTGCGTCCAGCTCAGGGGCATCATTTCCGCTGCTGCGTTCAGCTTCATGGTGCAACTGCCCAGGGAGATCATGCTGGTGTTGAGGGAAAGATCTTTATTTTCCAGCATCTTGATATAACGCATCATCTTGGTTTCACTGTGATGCGTATTGAAAACAGGATGTGTCAGGAATTCAGAAGTGCGTGTTAACGCGGTTGGAATTGTATCCAGGCTGCCCTCATGCTCGATGGCATAATCAACAGCATCCACATCATTCACAAATGAATTGATGATATCAAATAATGCAGAAGGGCTGGTGGTTTCATCCACTGATATGCCGATGTGCTGATTATCGAAATACCTGAAATTGATTTGCTGTCTTTCTGCTTTTTCGCGGAAGGGTTTTGCATCATCAACTTTTACAACCACGGTATCAAAGAAATAATCATGCAACAGGGTATAACCTCTTTCTTCCATTGCATTGGCAAGTGTTTGCGTGAGCAGGGCTACCCGCTTGGCAATATTGCGCAATCCATCAGGACCATGATACACCGCGTACATGGCCGCCATGTTGGCCAGCAGGGCTTGTGCGGTACAGATGTTTGAAGTGGCTTTTTCTCTTTTGATATGCTGCTCGCGTGTTTGCAGTGCCATGCGGAGGGCACGGTTGCCTTGCGCGTCCACACTCACACCGATGATGCGGCCGGGGATGCTGCGTTTAAAATCATCTTTGGCAGCAAAGAAAGCGGCATGCGGACCGCCATATCCCAATGGAACACCAAATCTCTGTGCAGAGCCCAGGGCCACATCAGCACCCAGTTCTCCCGGAGGTGTTAAAAGAGTAAGTGCGAGAAGGTCGGTTGCCATGGCAACGAAAGCACCAGTTGCCTGTACTTTCTGGATGAACTGCCTGTAATCTTCCACCGAACCTTTATCGTTGGGATACTGCACCAGCGCACCGAAATAGGTTTCATCTATGACAGCGGTTTTATAATCACCAAACACCACTTCAATACCTACCGGAACCGCACGTGTTACCACTACATCCTTTGTTTGCGGGAATGTTTCCTGGTCTACAAAGAATTTGGGGCGGGTGATCTGGTTAATATTTTTATTGAGCTGGTTGAAGAACATGGTCATGGCCTCGGCGGCAGCCGTGCCTTCATCAAGCAGGGAAGCGTTAGCAATGGGAAGACCGGTTAGGTCGCTCACAACGGTTTGGAAATTCAGCAGGCTTTCCAGGCGTCCCTGGGAGATCTCGGCCTGGTAAGGGGTGTACTGGGTGTACCATCCCGGGTTTTCAAAAACATTACGCAGGATCACCGGTGGGGTGATCGTATCATAATAACCCTGTCCAATATAATTTTTGAAAACCTTGTTTTGTAAAGAGATTTCCTTGATATGTTCCAGGTATTCCGATTCGCTGAGGGCTACGGGAAGATCTAGTGCTTCCTGCATGCGGATCCCGGAGGGAACGGTTCTGTTGATTAGTTCATCAAGGCTGTTGACCCCGATGGTTTTCAGCATTTCTTTCGTCTCGTTTTCATTTGGTCCGATATGACGGCGCTGAAATTCTTTGGATTGTGCTTCAAAAAGACTCATTAGGGGATAAGTTAGGGTCGCAAAGGTAAGGAGGAAAATGGCTTTTGGCTAATAGCCAATGGCCAATGGCTAATGGCCAACAGCTTTTGTAAGTTTTTCCAGCACATAAAACGTAATCGGGCAGAAACTGCTGTTCTTCAGGGTTAGTTGCTTGCGTTTGATCAATACGTCTTCGTCGGTGTAGGGGAAGCGGGCGCAGTCGGAAGGGCGGTGATCATAAATGCTGCAGAAATTATCTGCGCCGAGGAATGGGCAGGGGGTGGACTTCACCACAAAATCTCCTTCGTCATCCACCTTTAAATAAGTTTCGATAAACACACTTTCTTTTAGCCCCAGGTATTTACTGATCCTTTTTACATCAGGCGTTTTGAAACGCGGAGAATAATTTTTACAGCAGGCAGCGCACTGCAGGCAGTCGATCTTCTCAAAAGCCTCTTCATGTAAGGCAGGGAGCTGTTTTAGTACCTTGTTTTTATCAGCCCTGTCGAGAAAAGACCTGAACAGCTTCTGCTGTTCCTTACTTTTCTTTTCCCAATTATGTAGCGCCTTATCCTGCATTGGATGCAAAGAACAGAAAACAAACGTTAATAGTATGAAAAGCTGCTAGCTTCTAGCTTCTAGCTGCTAGAGGCAGACATGCTTTAAGATCGGGAAACCGGCCTCGTAGCTCGCAGCTAGCGGCTAGCCGCCAGCTTCTCATCATATGCCGCCGACAAAGGCCTTTCAATTCCCTGCCCGCTCCACAAAGTTTCGCCCGGGATGGATTTATTGGCAATGAAGGTTTCGCGGCTCACACCTTTTTTGATTTCCTGTTCAGCGAAATCAAGAACCCGTCCCAGGTAATCCTGGAATTTTTTCAGATCCTCTATATTTCCTGTTTCTTCACCAGGATTGAGTGAGTGACCGAATATGATGATGGTATCCTTATTTGCTTTTTTAATGATTTTGTCCAGCACCTTGATCCAGTTCTCCATATTGGCGCCACCGGCACGGTCCACATAAGGATGACGTTTGTTAAACATCAGGTCACCCACATGCATTACATTGGCATTTTGAAAATGATAGATGGCATCGCCATTGGTATGACCGGCGCCATAATAATCTCCCTTGATTTTTTCTTTTCCAAGTTTCAGTTCCCATTCTTCCGAGAAAGAAAGATCAGGCAGCAACACCTTGTCGGCATTATTATTTTTTTCAACACCTGCCCTGAGATGTTTCAACGCATTCTCATGCGATACCACATGTTCAGCAATGCCTTTGAAAGCGATATTGCCACCGGTATGATCGCCGTGATGGTGTGTATTGAGCAGGTAGCGGATGGGGCTCTGGCTCTCTTTCTTCAGCGCTTCTATCAGGTGGGCTGCCGTATCCGGGAACTGGGAATCAACTACGATTACCCCTTCCTTCCCCAGCATAAAACCAATAGAACCTCCGCGTTCCGTAAAAATGCCCACATTATCGCGTAGCATTTCTAATTTGAATTCACTGGTTTTAAAAATAGCTGCAAGGGTTTGTTGCTGTAAGAGAAGGCCGGCTCCGGTGAGCAGCCCGGTATGCTTTAAAAAATTTCTTCTGTGCATGTTAAGGGTTTTCTGAAATGATTACTGAATCCTGGTCAGTATTCGAATTTACGCAATCTCGGGGCTTTAATCCATGCGATTATCGCTACCACGAGTGTCATGATGCCGCCAAAGAGAACGGCAGGCCTGGCTCCTCCGAAAATTCTGGAGGTGACACCACTTTCAAACTGGCCCAGTTCATTGGAGGAATTGATGAACATCGAATTAACGGCACTTACCCTGCCCCGCATTTCATCTGGTGTTGTAAGCTGGAATATGGTACCCCTGATTACCACGCTCATTCCATCCATCATGCCAGCTACCAGTAAGGCCAGGAAGGAAAGCCAGTAAATATTTGAAAGTCCAAACAGGATGATGCAGGCGCCAAATCCTGATACAGTGATCAGCAGTAATAGTCCCTGTTTTTTCCGGAGTGGGTTGAACATGATGCCCACCAGCATGATCATGGCGCCGATATCAATGGCAGAATTCAGCAAGCCGAAACCAATAGGACCCACCTTGAGGATCTCATGTGTAACTTCAGGCAACAGCGCTGTGGCTCCGCCGAATAGCACCGCGAACAGATCCAGGGTGATGGCGGTAAACAAAACCTTCTGGCTTACCACGAAGCGCAGTCCTTCTTTCACACTTTCCCAGGTTTTCATTCCGGTATCCCTGTGCATAACTGGTTTTCTTTCGATCCTGGAAAGAAGGAATGCAGCGGTCATCACAATAAAAAAGATGATGTAAAAACAGGCATGAACACCCACCAGGGCAATCAGTATCCCTGCTAATGCATGACCGGTAAGCGAGGCCGCCAGCCAGGAGGTGGAACTGATGCTTGCCGCGAAATGCAAAATCTGTTTAGGCACCAGTTGGGCCATGATGGCGTTGGATGCAGGTCCCGCAAAAGCCCTGATGATACCCGTAAAAAATATGATGATATAAAAACAAATGGAAAGCAGGGAAGTGCTGAGGCTTTCCTGAACAGAAGGAATCGTTACAAGAATTAATAAAACCACGCAGGCCGAATAGCTGAGAATCCCTTTCAGGAGCAGGGTTCTTTTATCTGAGCGGTCTATTACATGACCAGCATAAAGTGCAAGGAAAAAAACAGGAACAAATTCGGAAAGACCCACAATACCAATGGCGAAAGAGCTTTTGGTGAGGTGATAAAGTTCGTAAGCCACAATAGTAGCCACCATGCGCAGGGCCATTATGTAGAAAAACCGCACCAGAATATATAACCTGAACTCTTTATGGTTTAGGGGGGAAAGACTCTGTCGCTGGAACTGCATATTGGGGGAAAGCGGCAAAGATAAAAGCCGGGCACGGATCCTGCATACTAGGATTACCAGACCCTTAATTATACTTTTGAACCGGATGAAACGACTGCTCGTCATAACCTGCTGCCTGCTGTCGCTGAACCTTTCAGCACAGGACTCGCTGACGGCGAATTATATCAATACCGTGGTCCAGAAGATCGAAAGTCATCTGCAGATGCTGGTACTTGATATGAAGGACACCCTGATTTATGAAGTGGATGACAGTCTCCGCCGGTCAGAGCCCCTATCTGTCCGCACCGAATATTATTTCAACCTGCAAACCAACCATATTGAAAAGATCATGGAAAGGACCAGGTATAAAACGCTGGTTACCGAACTGACGGTTTATTACCTGCTGGGACAACCGATACGTTTCACCAGTACCCAGTGGGACGGCAATAAGATTAAGGTTGATTTTGATGTGTTCTATATGAACAACAATTCCATTTACTTCACGAAGCGCTGCAATACCAAAGGCAAACCAGACGGCGAGGAATACCTGCTCTGGTGTTATGAATTACTGAGGAGCCATCCTGCCCCGCCGCCTCAGGGAAGGCTGAGGTAATGCTGCCCTTCGGGGTAGTCTTTTTCCAGCGCATCAAGGATCACTTTAAGATGTTTTTCATTTCCTAAAAAATCCGCATTGCTGGCATCAACAATAAAGGTTTTGAGATTGTGCTGCCTGATATAATGGGTATAGGTTTCCTGGATGCTGAAAAGATAATCGTCAGGAATTTTCTGTTCGTAAGGCCTGTTTCTTTTTTTGATGTTCTGCTGCAATTTATTCACCGGCGCATGGAGGTAGATGAGGATATCCGGCTGCACCAGTTGCTGGTACATGATATCAAACAAACGCTGGTACAACCTGAATTCATCTTCTGAAAGATTGATCTTGGCAAAAAGCAGGCATTTGGTAAAAAGATAATCGGAAATGGTGAGGTTCTGGAAAAGATCCTTCTGCTGTATTAGTTCCTTGAGTTGTTTAAACCTTTCAGCCATGAAAAAGAGCTCGAGCGGGAAAGCATACTGCTGTGGATTTTCATAAAATTTAGGAAGGAAGGGATTGTCGGCGAACTGCTCCAGCACCAGCCTTGCATTAAAATGTTTGGCGAGTAAATGTGATAAGGTTGTTTTGCCGGCTCCAATGTTTCCTTCAATAGTTATGAACGTATACTTCATCAGCAGTGGTGGTGTGTCAACAGGTGGGCAAAGTAAGGATTGTTCCCACAAGTGCTCAACTAAATTTATTCACTGACAGGGGGTCAGTGCATTCTGCCAGCAGGGAGGAAATGGTCTGCTGAAGAAGCGGATGTTTTTTGCCGGGTGATAGTTCTGCCAGCGGCTCCAGTACAAAACGGCGGAACTGCATCCGGGGATGTGGCACCACTAGCCCGGGTTTCCTGATCACTTCTTCGTTATAGAAAAGGATATCAATGTCAATGAGGCGCGGCCCGTATTTTATTTCTCTTGTCCTTCCCAGGCTGCGTTCAATGGAAAGTATGGTCTGCAACAGGTCTTCGGGTTCCAGTTTAGTTTGCACCACCAGCACCTGGTTGAGGAAGGCCGGCTGATCTTCCTCTCCCCAAGCCGCTGTTTCATATACAGAAGAAGTTTTTATAATGCGGCCGCATTCCCGTCTCACTGCCTCTCTCGCCCTGCCAAGGTTTACCATCCTGTCACCCATATTCCCGCCGGTCAGCAAATAAACCTCGTTCATAGTTGTATCTTTCAAGCCGCATCAAATATCTTTTATTTTTGAATCATAAAGTGGCCGGTATATGAGAAGCTTTCTGAAAATTTTTTTCGCGTCCTTTCTTGCAATAGCGCTGTTCACACTCATTGCAGTACTGATTATGGCTGGCATTGTAGGCAGCCTTGCATCAAAAGAAAAAACAAGGGTTGATGACAGGTCCGTGCTCGTGATAGACCTCTCCAATACTTTTCATGAACACATGCAGGTGAATCCGCTGGCTGCATTAACCAATGAAGGTGATGTACCCGGGCTTTACGATGTGATCCGGCTGATTGCTCATGCCAAAACCGATAAGAACATTTCCGGTATCTATCTTAAGGCCGGTTTCAACGGCAATGGCTTTGCTTCGAGCCATGAACTGCGCAATGCCATCACTGATTTCAGAACCTCGCGTAAGTTCGTGATCGCTCATGCGGATATCATGACGCAGGAAGCTTATTTTATTGCAAGCGCTGCTGACAAGGTTTATGTAAATCCTGCCGGAAGTTTTGACTGGCGCGGTTTCTCTGTTACACTTGCCTTTATAAAAGAGTTGCTGGCGAAACTGGATATCGAACCACAGATATTTTATGCCGGTAAATTCAAAAGCGCCACGGAAATGTTCCGCACCAG
>JAEYUA010000079.1 GCA_023433755.1 Bacteroidota bacterium
TTTTTTTCACCAGCTTTTTCAATTTTTTCTCATCCCTGCCCGCTCCATAAAAATGCAATGTCCAGTTCCTGTCTTTCCACCTGTGACCCGATAAGGCAAGCACCAGTTTATCCTGCGCTTTTCTTGTAACATCAAGTGCTGCTATTACCACCATCCTGAAATTGCCCTCATGCAAAGGAGGAAAGGGCGTATAAGACTGCGGTGGTTCAAAACTGATGGGATTGATCAGCACTTTTCCATTTGGGATCTTCATATTCAATCTTTCTTCCAGCACCTGCCCAATCCGTGCCGATGCAAACAGGTTGACTGATGCCCTGCTGATCCATTCCCTTAAAATTTTCGCTTTTGATTTTTTTACCCGCTCCTGCTCCTTGTAATTATGATAGACCAGCACGAAACGGTTGAGGCGCTTATAAAAATTTTTCCATACCGGCAACGTTACCTCGAAATAACCCTGGTTGAGAATCACCAGGTCATACTCTTCAACCGGCAGCGCATCCAGGAATTCCGGGATCCGCTTCCATTTGGTGATCTTATTTTCTACCCGGTCGCGGAGCGTTTTTTTCTGGCGCCCTTTATTCGGGATATAATAAATAGTACAGCCGGCATCCTCCAGCGCTTTCATCCTGGGCTTCTTGGCAGCCCAGTCATATACCACACAACCTACTTTGTGTCCCTGTGCCGCGGCTTCCAATGCACCTGCATACCAAAGCTCTTCACTTCCTCCCCATGGCGCGCCATTCATCATGGCTATGAATAAAATAGATGACATGAGATAAAGGTATTTGCTGTTTATAGAATTAAAATGTTTTTTTGCCCATGTCCCGCTACAGAAAATTCCGTTCATTTCTGTCCTTTTCCGAAGCCTGGCCGCTGTATTGGCGCTTTAAAACAGGAAAGCTGGAAAACATCAGTCTATCGCGGTTGAAACACCCGTTTTCACTGAGAAAAAACCCATACGACTACTACACTTTTCTTGAAGTGGTGTTGCAGGAAGCCTACTCACTCAAAAAAGACTTTTCACCCCGCACCATCATTGATGGTGGAGGAAATATCGGGCTGACGGCTGCTTATTTTGCCAGCCGCTATCCTGAAGCACAAATCGTATCGGTTGAACCGGACGCTGATAATTTCAGGATGCTGGTAAAAAATACAGGGGCCTATCAAAATGTAAAAGCTTTGCAGGGAGGTATCTGGGTGCATCCTGCCTGGCTGCGCGTAAAGGATACCGGTATCGGCAATAATGGATTCACAGTGGAAGAAGTTCCTGAATCAACTGAAGGCGCCACCAGGGCCTGGAGCATTCCCTCGCTGATGCAGGAAATGAAATGGAAAACGATTGACCTTGTAAAGCTTGATGTGGAAGGATCGGAAAAAGAAATTTTTTCATCAGGTTTTGATCAATGGCTGCCCTATACCAGGGTGCTGGTGGTTGAGTTGCACGACAGGATGAAAAAAGGATGTAGCCGTTCCCTTTTCAATGCTATTGGACAATACCGTTTTTCACTTGAAATAGCAGGAGAGAACCTGGTGTTCTATAATGAAGATCTCAGTTGAGCGGCTTTTTTGCCACTACTATATAGTTAAGGGTGAAAACCTCGTCCCGGAAATTTTTATCAAGCCAGATCGCAAAATGATTTCTTAGGCGGATCATCTTTAATTGAACATAAAAGAATTTTTTCAACCGGGCCGCCAATGTTTTGCTTGCGAAGGAACTGAAAAGAATATTATTTCTTAGCTGGTACACTGCAGCCCATTTCCCACCATTAGGTTTGATATATGCTATTTCAAATCCCTGTTTCTCAAACAGGGTCTTCAAAGCATGCTTTGTATAACGGAAAAAATCATAAGGCTCCTCGTGTAGCTCCCAGGCAAATGGAACAGTAAGAATGATATGTCCACCTGGCCTGAGCACCCTGTAGATTTCCCTGATCATTTCATCATGTTCATAAACATGTTCAAGCACCTGCGTTGAAAAAACCGTATCAAAACTGTTGTCCGGAAATGCCAACTGGTGCGCCGGGCAGATCACATCTACCCTGTTACGGTCGCTCTGGATTACATCGCAGCCGACTTGTGTAGCCGACAGTGGCGTATACAAGGATTCATAAGGTTTGTTGCCGCATCCCAGGTCAAGAAAATCTCCTTTGGTATATTTCTGTACCGCGTCCCTGATATCACGAACCAGGAAATAATAATGAATATAGTGGGGATGCTTGCTTTTGATCTGCCAGTCGCTGATCCGGGAAAGATTCTCCTGTCTCATGATCTGGAAAGATATTTATTTAAACCATCTTCAGCCCAGGAACTGTTCTTTTGAACAGCATCAAACATTTTGGCTTCATTTGTTTTGGCCTGCTCACGTGAAGGAAGCGGGTGAAAAAGATGATAACAGACCGCTCCCATTTTTATGGATCTTTTTTCAATGCCTGCATGTATGAGCCGGGATGCAATCTCGCGGTCCTCGCTGCCCCATCCCTCGAAAGCTTCATTATATCCATTGACTTTTTCAAGGTCGGCTTTGAAAAATGCCATATTGCAACCCTTCACATAATACTTATGTTTTCCGCTGGTTTTGTAGCGCTTTGCCAGGAATTTTCTCAGGAGGCCGCTTCTCAGGTCGTTCATGCTGAAACCTTTCCTGAATTTGCTGATGTCGGTTGACTGATGCTGCAATAATTGTTTCGTTGTGGATTCATCCAGCATCACCCTGCTTCCCGCTACAAAGCTTCCCTGCTTTTGAAAATGAATGTGGTCATTAATAAATTCAGGGTGAAGGATCAAATCTCCATCGATCTGGATAATATAACGGTAACGTGCAGCCGCGATAGCACGGTTCCTGATCGCTGCCAGGCGGAAGCCTTCGTCGGGATGCCAGGTATGGACCAGTGGAACTGGAAAGTCTTTTTGAAATTGTTCAATGAGTAATTTTGTTTCAGGTCCTGAGCCGTCATCTGCTACCAGCACTTCACCTGGCAGCACCGATTGCTGCTTCACGCTTTTTAAGCAAAGCGATAAAGCATCCGGGCGGTTGTAAGTTGAGATGATGAGAGAAGTTTTTTCCAAGAAATCTTTTTACAAACTTAAAAATCAAGATTTGAGTTATAGCCGGGAAGGCGGTAAGGGCGGTAAGTAAATTCAATATAGAATCAATTGTCTTACTGATTCCAGGTAAAATACATTTTAAATTGAGACACTACTTACCGCCCGGCTTTTCCTTTTCTTTCAAAAAAATACAGAAACCGCGGAGGTCGCAAAGAACAAGCGAAGAAGACGCAAAGAAAGTTCGAATAGCCTTTGCGTTTTCTTTGCGCTTTTGCCAGCCATAGCTTCAGTAGGGATTATCCTTTGCGCACTTTGTTTTGCCTTTTGCCTGTCTGTCTTTCCTGCCTTCCCGACCTTAAGAAATATGCACTTAATCTATCCAGGGTTTCACAAACCTATAGAGATTAAATTCAGAAGGCGGGATCTTTTCAATTTTATCCAGCAACTGCTGTTTATCCATCCCTTTCATTTTATTAGCCTGTATAATCTTCCATGCTTTTTCTGCCAGCAGCCATGATCTTTTCTTATTGCTATGCCCATTGGCCAGGTCATCATTAATGGCCTTAAACAATTCATCCAGCCCCTGCTTCTCCTGTGCCACGGTTTTGATTACAGGGATTTGTTTTTCATAAGTTGAAAACCCCGGAGCCTGCATCAGTTTCAGGTTTTGAACAAACCGGTCAGCATCAGGCCTGTCAGTTTTATTTACCACGAAAATATCAGCGATCTCCATCAGTCCCGCCTTCATGGTCTGCACTTCATCGCCTGCTTCCGGAACAAGTACCACCACAGTGGTATCTGCCAGCCCGGCAATCTCTACTTCACTTTGTCCCACACCTACCGTTTCAATGATCACATAATCAAATTGAGCTGCCTTTACCAGTTCACTGATCTCGATGATCCGTGGATGCAGCCCTCCTAAGGCCCCCCTGGTAGCAAGCGATCGGATAAACACATTTGGATGCGTGTACCATTCACTCATTCGGATCCTGTCGCCCAGTACCGCACCCAGGTGAAAAGGAGAAGATGGGTCAACACATAACACCGCGATCTTTTTCCCGGCCGCGATCATTTCACCAATCAGTCCGTCGGTGAGCGTACTTTTCCCGGCACCTGGCGGACCGGTTATGCCAATGACGGCAGCATGACCTGGAGGAAGTTTTTCCAGGAAGGTTTCAAAACCCTTTTGTTCATTTTCCACCAGTGAAATGGAACGGGCTAAAACTTTCGCATCACCTGTACTGATCTGGTCAAGCAGTTGCTGCCACATGAAAATTGAAATGTTGTACGTTTACAAAAATATGGGTATTAGTACAGACAAGGCTTTCAGGCAACGGCTCATTTTCTTTACTATCATCCTCATGCTCGCAGGTCTTTTTGTTTCAAGGGCGCTTCTTTCTATCAGCATGATCCTGTTTTTACTTCTCACCTGTGTGCACGCGCAGTTTTTGCAGCAACTCAAAAAATTCCGGAAACAACCCTTCCTCATTGGTTTAACCTTGCTGTTCTTCCTACCATTCCTTACCTGGTTCTGGAGTGAGGATAAAGAAACCTGGTGGCGCTTTACCAGGATCAAACTACCCTTACTTCTATTACCCATTGCTTTCGCAGGTGAATGGCAACTTAGGCGGCGCACCTGGAACTATGTGGCATACACTTTCATACTGTTAGTACTCGCTGGCTGTGCCTGGAGTTTGTTTCAATATGCTGGCAATTACCAGGATATGCAGGAAGCCTATCTCAAGGCCAAGGTGATCCCGACTCCTTTTGAAAATGATCATGTAAGATTCAGTCTCTCTGTAACAATTGCCATTTTATGCGCATCATTCTTAATGAAAGCCGGGCAATACAAGTGGCTCTTGGCAACCATCATCCTGGTGTTCGTGATTTACCTGCACCTGCTGGCCGCCCGCACAGGTTTGATTTCATTTTACATTGCACTATTCATCGCTTTTATTTACCTGCTTTTTACCCGTAATAAAACTAAATGGACGATAGCCGTACTGGCGGGTGCCCTTTTGATGCCACTGCTCGCCTGGTTTGCCGTGCCAACTTTTCAAAACAGGATCCGTTATTTCATTTATGATTATTCCTATATCCGGCAGGACACTTATCTCCCGGGTGCAAATGATGGCAACAGGATGCTTTCCATCCGCGCCGGGCTTGATATTATGAATCATCATGCCCTGGGAGTTGGAACAGGGGATGTGATGAAAGCTACCAATAACTGGTATGACAGGAAAGTACACGGCATGCTGGAGACAGACAGGATCTATCCCAGCAGTGAATGGGCCATGCATGGTGCGGCTGCAGGGTGGCCAGGCTTCATTGTATTTACCATAGCCATGATCCTTCCTTTCTTTGCCCTGAACAGAAGAGGCGGTTATTTTTGGGTTTCCCTGAATGCCATCATGGCTTTCAGTTTTATTTTTGACATTGGCCTCGAAGTACAGTTTGGTGTTTTTCTTTATGCTTTCGCTGTGCTCTGGTGGTGGAAATGGTTACAGGAGGAAGAATTAAAGAAGGCCTCCTGAATGTATTGCATCAAATTTGCGGAACAGGAACAATGACGAATTTCATCCCGATATTTCCTTTAGGCATCGTGGTCTATCCAGGAGAGCAACTCAACCTGCATATTTTCGAACCACGGTATAAGCAACTGATCAACGAATGCTTTAAGGAAAACAAGGTTTTTGGCATTCCCTCCGTGATTGACAATCGCCTGCAGGACTACGGAACCGTGATGCGTATCACCGAAATTTCAAAAGTTCATGATAATGGTGAGATGGATATTAAAACGGAAGGCGACCAGGTGTTCCGCATACTGGAAGTAATCAAAGAGATCCCTGATAAATTGTACAGCGGCGCCATCGTGAATTATCCTGCCAATAATGAATCCGGCAATCCAGAAGTGATGCGCAAGGTGGTGAACAGTATCAAGGAACTGCACAAACTGCTGAAGGTTAAAAAAGATTTTCACAAGCAGGATGAAGAATTGAAAACCTATGATATTGCGCATCATGTAGGACTATCGCTGCAGGAAGAATACGAGCTGCTGGGACTGATGCAGGAGTTGCAGCGCCAGGAATACATCAGGCGTCATCTCACAAGGGTAATTCCCATGCTGGCAGAAATGGAAGGATTAAAAAAGAAGGTGAAGCAAAATGGGCATTTTAAGAATTTGAATTCGTTTGATTTCGAGATTTAATTTCACCGCAGAGAAAAGGAGGAACAGGAGATTGCGCAGAGTAGGACTACCGACTACTGACTACCGACTACTGACTTAATCAATGCATCAATCTCTGAACCGCTGACTTTGAACTTTGAACTATGAACTCAGAACTAACGCTCTGCCTCGATTTTGGAAATACCCGTTTGAAAGCGGCGTTATTTCATGGGAATATGTTGAAAGAGGTGGCCGTGCTCGGAAGTGATCCGCTGCCTGGTCTTCAGAAAATAATGAACCAGTACAAGCCGGCTCATTCCATTTTATCATCAGTAATCAACCACGATCCCGGGATTGAAAATCTCTTAACATCAACTACACGTTTTCATAAATTGAATAACACCTCAAAGCTTCCCTTTACCATTCCCGTTGGCAAACCCGAAACTGTTGGTGCAGACAGGCTGGCTATTGCTGCGGCAGCAGTCTTTCTTTTTCCGCGGCAAAACAACCTTGCAATTGGTTTGGGTTCCTGTATCACCTATAATTTTATCAATACTTCTCAGGAATTAATGGGCGGGTCCATCTCACCAGGCATGGAAATGCGGTTCAGGGCCATGCATCATTTTACAGCGAAACTTCCTATGGCGGAAGCGGACTGGAATGTGCCACTGGTTGGTTATGATACCCGTACCAACCTCCAATCAGGCGTGGTTTTGGGCATGGCAAAAGAGATGGATGGCATCATTGATGCCTATGCGGAAAGGTATGGGAACTTTAACGTGCTTTTAACCGGGGGTGATATTCGAATATTTGAGCCTCATTTGAAAAACAGGATATTTGCAGACCCTGACTTAATTTTTAAAGGCCTTTATGCTATCAGCCAGATCAATAATGCTTAAGAAAATCACTGCTCTCGTTTTATTGTCCATCTGCACGTTCCATGCTAAGGCCCAGGACAATTCACCTTATTCACGTTACGGACTCGGAGATATCGCACCCCTCACGAATATCTCAACAAGGGCAATGGGTGGCATCTCGGCGGCTTATGCTGATGTATTCTCTGTGAATTTTAATAATCCTGCCTCTTACTCACGTTTTCAGGCCCAGCAGGAGGCCCGTTCAAAAAAACTGGCCACAGGCCGTGTGATCTTTGACGTGGGTATGAATATCGATAACCGCACTTTAATCGTACCCGGCACCACCAACAGGTTCTCTTCTTCAGATGTAATGTTTTCATACCTGCAGATCGGTGTGCCGTTAAGAAAGAACTGGGGCCTGAGTCTGGGGTTGCGTCCTTTGTCAAGAATCAGTTATAATATCGCACGTACAGAATTTTTAAAAGATCCCATTACTACTGATACTATTGGTAATGCCACAACCCAGTTTCGCGGAAGCGGTGGCAGTTACCTGCCAAGCATCGGAACCGGATTTGGTTTCAATCTTTCTTCATCTACTCTTGTAAGTGCAGGCGTTAATGTTGGTTATCTTTTTGGAAGACGTGAAAGCCAGACACTGAGAAATTTCAATAATGATTCGGTTTTGTTCTATGCTTCAGAACACAATACAAAAACATATTTCGGAGACGTATTCTTCAATGCAGGCCTGCAACTGGAAACAAGGCTGAGCGAATATACAGTTCTCCGCTTTGGAGTGAGCGGTAACTGGCAGCAGGATTTTGACGCGAGCCGTGATATTCTCAGGCAGACCTATGTACGCGGTGCCGCCGGTGAAATCCTTGAACTGGACAGTGTACAGGAATTGAGTGATATCAAAGGAAAAGTTATCTATCCTGCCTCGTATAAATTTGGAATTATAGCGCAGTCGCATAAAGATGATAAAGGATGGCTGATCGGCGCTGATTATACCATGGATAAATGGAACAAATACCGGTTTTTCGGAGCCGTTGATTCTGTCCAGGACAGTTGGACGGTAAATGTAGGCGGACAGTTCTACCCCAGGCAACGCAGCAGTTATTTCAGTAAACTGGTGTACCGCTTTGGATTCAATTTCGGTAAGGATTATATCAAGGTAGTGAATGACCTTCCTACTTTCGGGGCCAGTTTTGGATTGGGCATCCCGGTGAGACCAAGCCGCACCAGTATCAACCAGGTGAGCCGTTTGAACCTCGCGCTTGAATATGGCAAAAGAGGAAATAATGATAATCTTCTCAAAGAAAACCTGTTCAGGGCTTCTGTATCTTTCAGCCTGACAGACCTTTGGTTCATCAAAAGAAAATATGACTAAAGCATTTTTGCAGACACGATATTTGAAAACAGCAGCACTGATCATGGGCTGCTTTTTCTTTTATAGCTGTGAGAATGACCCTAAGACCATTGACCAGTGGACACGCAATGATGTACTGGTGGAAGAAGCAAAGGATATCCAGACCTTCCTGAGCCAGAACGGAAGAATGAAGGCGAAACTATGGTCATCCTACATGCTGCGCTACCAGGGAGATACAGTGTATGTAGAGTTCCCGCATGAACTGCATGTGGATTTTTTTGACAGCGCTGCTGTTAAGGAAAGCCACCTTGATTCCGATTATGGCAAATACTATGAAAGCCTGAACAAAGTTTACCTACGCGATAGCGTGATCGTTTTTAATGTACAGGGAGATACTCTTCAGACACCTGAACTCTGGTGGGACCAGAATACGCAAAAATTCTTTACAGACAAAAGAGTCCGCATCCGCAAGGCAGGTCACCTGATCTACGGTATCGGCATGACGGCGCAACAGGATCTCAGTGATATCCATATCACGCAAATCACCAACAGCGTTCTCCAGGTTCCCGACAGCATGGCTGTTCAATAATTTTTCAACTCTCTTCTCTCAGTCAAACATTTGATCTCATTAGGTTCAATTCACCTAATTCCTGTATCTTAATTTTCTAATGAGCATTATGAAAGGAAAAAATGTACTGATCACTGGTGGCAGCAGGGGCATAGGAAAAGCTATTGCGCTGAGGCTTGCCGGTGAAGGAGCCAATATTGCGATTGCTGCCAAGACCACAGAACCTCATCCCAAACTCGAGGGCACCATTCATACAGCAGCGGCTGAAATAAAATCACTGGGCGTTAAAGCCCTGGCTTTGCAATGTGATATCAGGTTCGAGGACCAGGTAGAAGCCGCGGTGGCAAAAACAGTGGAAACTTTTGGCGGGATTGATATACTGGTAAATAATGCCAGCGCCATCAGCCTTACGCCCACAGAACAGACAGAACCGAAAAGGTTTGACCTGATGCATGGCATCCAGATCAGGGGAACTTTTTTTATGAGCCGTGCCTGCATTCCTCACCTGAAAAAATCATCGCACGCGCATATCCTGAATCTTTCCCCGCCCATCAACCTCAATCCAAAATGGTTCGCGCAGCATCTCGCCTATACCATGAGCAAGTACGGCATGAGCATGATCGTACTCGGGCTTGCTGAAGAACTGAAAGCACATAAGATCGCAGCCAATGCCCTTTGGCCTCAAACCACCATTGCCACTGCAGCCGTACAAAATTTATTGGGTGGTGACTTCCTGATGCAGATGAGCCGCACACCGGAGATTGTAGGAGAAGCAGCTTATCACATACTGAAAAGAGACCCAGCAACCTGCACAGGAAATTTTTTCATTGATGAAGAAGTGTTGAAAAAAGAAGGCATTACGGATCTTTCAGCCTATACGGTTAATAAAGACCAGGAATTGATGAAAGATATTTTCCTCGATTAATCAGTTGGAAGCAAGCGTCTGCTGATCCATCACATAAATGATGGCGCCTGCTTCAAATTCAACCATCATGAGCCGGAGCAGGTCGTGTTCCTGCAATGCCACCGTTCTCCATTTGAAAGAAGGATCATTCACCGTGGTCTTGAGTATGCGCGATGCATATTGCCTGTCCCTGATCTTATTGAGCACAGGCATAAATAATTCATACTTTTCCAGGTCCGCCACCTGGATCCATCCCAGTTCTTTTGGTTTTCCTTTTTCCATTACAACAGGACAAATAGACACTAAACGGTTTACCATCACGGGACCTTCATCTTCAAAACAACTATATTCTTCCTTTACAAGGATTTCAACCAGGTCCTTTGGTTCAATGCAGGAAATAGAAGGAATATTAACAGGAGTGGTCAGCCTTTCGTCAGCAAAAACCTGGAGAGCACCTGCACGCGCCTGGCTGAGGATAGATGAAAACAATCCGTTATCACTAAATAATTCCCCAGAACCGTCAGCATCACGACTGATGGAATGAAGGAAACGATGCATGAAAAGTGTGATACCTGAATTTTTTGAACCCGCATTCACCTGCTCACCGGAACGGATGCGGTTACCGGTGGAATCTGTTTCATTCAAAATTGAAAATTCAAGATTACTGGTGTACATCCTTTCGGAGCGCAGGATTCCTTTTTCATCCCAAACGCGCCAGAGACCGGTTTTTTTATTTCGGGAGAACTGGCCTTTTACTTTCAGTTTGCCAGATTCATAATAACAGGAGAAACGCCCGTCGAACATGAAACCATCCATCTCATATTCATACTGCACTTTGCCATTGGCATGATGCACCAGCTTTTTTTCCCTGCCGGAGGCAGATAGAAAAGCAATCAGGGCAATGAAAAACAGCAGGGCTTTCATGAAATTTTTTGATTTTGGCGTAGTATAGAACTGATGGCGTGTGGATGTTATTGTTTAGAAGCGGAAAATATTTCACGCAAAGGCGCAAAAACGCAAAGAAAAAGATAACATTCCCCCTCTGCGTAATCTCATTCCTCGCCAGCCGTCCGCGTGCCGCTGAAGCTTTAGCGGAGGCGCAAGCTTTAGCGAGGGCTGGTTCTCTGCGGTAAAAAAAGATAAAGGAACCGCCATGAACGCAATGGACCTGCCTTCGCTTAAGCCATAGCTGGCATTACACAACGATTTATTCGAACTATTCTACTGGAAGCTGACCTTCTTCAGATTCACCTCCAAATTTCTCCGGCCGCATTTGTGGAAAGAACAGCACATCCTGGATGGAAGGCTGGTTGGTCAGCAGCATACAAAGCCTGTCAATGCCGATGCCAATACCTGATGTAGGAGGCATTCCATATTCAAGCGCTCTTAAAAAATCATGATCAATATACATGGCTTCCACATCACCGCGTTCCATCAGTTTCACCTGCTCTTCAAAGCGTTCACGCTGGTCAATGGGATCATTCAGTTCACTGTAGGCGTTCGCAATTTCCTTACCGTTGATCATGAGCTCGAAACGCTCTACCAGCCCGGGTTTGCTGCGGTGCTTCTTGGTAAGCGGACTCATTTCAACCGGGTAATCAATGATAAAGGTGGGCTGTATATAATGATGCTCGCATTTGTTTCCGAAAATCTCGTCTATCAGTTTTCCCCTGCCCATGGTATTATCCACCTGCAGATGCCATTCACGGCATTGGGTTCTCAATTGCTCTTCATCCATTTCGCTAACATCAACCCCTGTATGTTCATGAATGGCCTCATAGATGCTGATACGTTCAAATGGTGCTTTGAACGAAATGGCCCGTTCACCCATCATGATCTCGGTGTTTCCTGTAACATCGATCGCTGCTTTCTCCAGTAATTTTTCTGTTACATTCATCATCCAGAGGTAATCCTTATAAGCTGTATAAAATTCCAGGATGGTGAATTCGGGATTATGTGTACGGTCCATGCCTTCATTCCTGAAATTGCGGCTGAATTCATACACCCAGTCGAATCCTCCAACGATCAGCCTTTTCAGGTACAGCTCATTGGCAATACGCAGGTAAAAAGGAACATCAAGCGCATTGTGATGGGTGATAAAGGGGCGGGCAGCCGCACCGCCGGGAATACTTTGCAATACAGGCGTATCCACTTCCAGCGCTCCATGCTCGTTGAGAAATTCCCTGATGGAATTCATCAGCCTGGTGCGTTTTACAAAGGTTTCTTTTACAGAAGGGTTAATTACCAGGTCGGCATAACGCTGGCGGTATTTGAATTCAGGATCAGTGACTGCGTCAAAGGTCTGGCCTTCCGCTTCTTTCACAATAGGTAAGGGCCGTAGTGATTTAGCCAGGAAGGTGAGCTCTTTTACATGCACGGAGATCTCACCCATCTTGGTACGGAAAACAAATCCTTTGATGCCAATGAAATCACCAATATCAAGTAGTTTTTTCCATACCTGGTCGTACAGGGAAGTATCCTCTCCTTTCGCCAGGTCATCTTTTCTTACATAGATCTGGATCCTTCCATAAGAATCCTGCAATTCGGCAAATGAAGCCTTGCCCATATCCCTCACGCTCATGATGCGGCCCGCGAGGCAAACATCATTCAGCGCTTCCTTTTCTTCATCTTTAAAAACAGATTTGATTTCAGTAGAATAATGAGTTACGGGGTATAAGGCTGCGGGATAAGGATCAATTCCAAGTTTTTGAAACTCTGCGAGCTTCTCCCTTCTTACTATCTCCTGCTCTGATAAATGCGCTGTCTGCATAATTCAATAAAAGCGCAAAATTAAGGATTGAAGGGCGGAGCAAAACAAAAGGGTACGGCTGTGGTTTATTTTTTCTTTGGTCTGATATTGATTGACAGGCCAATGCAGGCATTGGTAGTTTCAGCCAGGTCCCTGGCTGTGATGGTAGATGAAACCCTGAAATTGCTGAGAGAAAGACCCGCCTGCACCTTCACCGATTCGCTGCCTGCCCTGGCAATAAAAGCCGGCTCGAATGCTACAAAGCTTTTATCGCCACGGATCAGGTCCATCATATCCCGGTGGTCCTGGTTATCGGTATGCGTTATAGTAGCCTGTTTAACCTTCCAGTTCACCAGGCTGATTTTTGGTACCAGGGCAAATTCAAAATAACGTCCTTTGAAACCAATAGACGGTTGCAGGAAAAATTTGGAAAACCCTACCTGTGAACGGTCGGTCCAGCCATACGTGCTATTTACAGTACCGGTGCCGGTGCCCAGGTATAATTCACCGATCCATTTTTTATTTTCATCAAAAGGTTTGTAAAGTCCTACAGCCAGTTCACCATAGGAGCCACGGCCTTCTTCTTTGTGAGCATTTCCTCCATAAAAATCAGAAACCGTTTCCGTTTTGGAAGCGCTGAATCCACTGGCCAGGATACCTACGCTCCTTGTTATAGCATGGGCGAATTGCAGTTCGCCTCCATTATATTCCGAATCCATGCCGCCTGCCCATAGTGCATTAATCCTTGTCTCACCTTTTTGCGCAAGCAATGGCGCATTGGCGGTATTGGGTGCATAATAAACATGCTGGCAGGAAACAGTACCAAGGGCAAGTAATAACAGGCAGAATAAATTTCTCATAACCATTTTTTTGATGATCAATTTTGTTGGGTTTTCACCGGGTACGGTGCCTGGTTAACGAAGGGTAATCGCCAGACCAAAACAACAATTGAACATTTTGAGGGTACCGGGCTGAAAAAATTCACTTCCCTGGCTGTCCCTCTTCATTTTCATGGGAATTCCATAATTGGCATCCAGCAACAGGTCCAGGCCGGGATTTTTTTTATGGTTGCTTACAGGAACCTGCAGGGAAAAATTAAGGGCAGGTGAAACAGTGTTTTTGTTGTTTTCTCCATGAAACCGGTAATCCATTAAAAAAACTGAAGGGGCCAGGCCGGCCATCACCTTGCCGGGACAATACATCATGCCTGCGGCAAACTGGTATAATTTGTAGTCTATTCTCGGGTGCGATTCTGCCCCGGGTATAAAAGTGGCTGATTCACTATATCCTCTCACCCATCCTTGGTCCGCGAGTCCTGCCAAAGCGTATACCATGGTTTTGGGTGAAACCTTTTTGCCTCCTCTCGCCATAAGATTCAAACTCCAGCCCCTGAATGGATTATCATGATCCCATAGCAATCCTATTTCATTACTGTTGAAGAACTGCTCATGCATTTTCTCTTTTACCTGGTAACCAGGACCATTAACCATGTAAGAGGTTGATAATGAAATGAACCAGTCCTTGTCCTGCGACCAGCCACTTAGACAGAAGATCTGAAACAAAGCAAGGAGGAGCATTTTCATAAACAATGTTTGTATCTGTCTAAGCTAAAGCTGTCAGGGGCCGTTTTATAATTGAATTGTGGTTCGACTGAAGGCCTGGTTGCAAAAATTGCAAATCTGGAATCTGAATCTGTATATTGGCTTGCCAAAACGATTTTCATGGAGAGCCGGCAGGTTCAGGAATATTTGTTTCAGAGGATCAGGGAAAAACTGCCCACCAGTGAATCACTGGTTGATGTGGTGGCAGAACTGCTGCATGTGAGCAATGACAGTGCTTACCGGCGTATCAGGGGTGAAACCCCTTTGATCCTTGAAGAAGCCAGGCAGCTTTGCGAAGCCTATTCTATATCACTCGATGAAATATTAAGGGCACGCCCTGATACGGTATCCTTCAGTTCCATCCAGGTTGAGAACAGTCACCGCGGATTTGAAAATTATCTTGAAGGGATACTTAAGAACCTGCAGCACCTGTCCGGGGCTGAACAGAAAGAACTGATTTACCTTACCAAGGACGTACCCCTGTTCTATAATTTCCTATTCAGGCCCCTTTTTGCTTTCCGCTATTTTTTCTGGATGAAATCAATTCTGCAGCATCCTGATTTTATCTCCCGCAATTTTTCCATGGATCTTTTACCTCTTCACCTCCAAGCAATGGGTAAGCAGATCAACGAAGCATATAACGCGATCACGTCAACGGAAATCTGGAATACAGAATGCATCAACAGCACTATCGCCCAGGTTGAATATTACCGGGAGGCGGGATATTTTGAAGGCGGTGAAGACATAAAATTGATTTATGATGCCCTGTGCGATCTTGTTGAACACCTCCGTGACCAGGCGGAGCATGGATGCAAATTTTTGCCGGGCGAGGCTGCAGGAATGAAGAAGAATAATTTCATTTTCTTTTACAACCGCGTGGTGCTGGGCGATAATACCATCATGGCCATCGCCAATCAGAAAAAGACATTGTATCTTAGTTATGATGTACTCAATTACATGATCACCCGCGATGAAGGCATGTGCCAGAAGGTATATGAACAGTTGCAGATGCTGATGCGGAAGGCAACGATTTTGAGCAATTCCAGCGAAAAACAAAGGAATATCTTTTTCAATATTCTACTGAAAAAAATACCGCAATCATAACTAACAGTAAGCTCAATGACGGCGCACCAGCTCCAGCTACGGCTGTTTCAGCATTTAAAGACCAGGATGGCACCTGGCGCATCCATGGTGGATGAACTGGCAGGTCTGCTGGATATCAGTACCGACAGTGCTTACCGTCGTATCAGGGGAGAAAAAGCACTTACCCTTGATGAAGTTTACAAAGTCTGCGTTCATTATAAACTATCGTTCGACAGCCTGCTGGACCTTCAGACAGATGCTTTTGTGTTCACCGGCAATTTTGTACAGGCAGAATCTTTCCGCTTTGATGAATACCTCAAGAATATTGTGGGACAGGTGAAATACATGAATGGTTTCAAAGAGCGCAAAATGTATTATTTGTGCAAGGACATTCCCATATTCCACCATTTTCATTTCAGGGAGATCGCTGCCTTCAAATATTATTTCTGGATGAAGAATATCCTTCACCTGCCTGAATTCTCCCATAAAAAATTCAGCATGGATATTTATCCTGATGAATATTATGAACTCGGTAGGCTGTCGCTTCACTATTATAACCATGTGGATTCGGTAGAGCTCTGGAACATTGAATCGGTGAACAGCACCCTCAGGCAAATAGAATTTTACCACGATTCCAACATCTTCGCCAGTGAAAAGGACATTTACATGGTTTATGATGCCCTGGAAAAAATGATCAGCCACCTGGAGCAGCAGGCAACCCTGGGATATAAGTTCAATGCGGATGATCCTTCACGCAGCAGGCTTTCCGGGTACGAGATGTATTTCAACGAGATCGTGATCATGGAAAACAGCATATTGGTTCAACTGGATGGATCCAAGGCTGCCTTCCTTGTACATAATGTGCTCAATTTTATGCTTTCGAGAGATGTAAGGTTCTGTGATAATATGTATAGTTATATCCAGAACCTGGTACGTAAATCTACCCTGATCAGTACCGTTAGTGAAAGGGAAAGAGCGCGGTTTTTCAAATACCTGCGCCAGAAAATCGCTGGTCGAAAGCAGTCGCTTCGTCCCTGAACCGGTCCATTTTCAGCCTGCATAGCTTTATTTTCGCTAACCAGTTCTTTTGGCCTGTAATTTGAAAAAAGAATAAAAAAGATCTACATGAAGCGTTATCTCATTGCCCTGGCCTTTGTGGCTGGTTTTAGTTCCTGCGAAACTCTATCGAATTTACCTGTTGCAACTACTATCACTGAAAATGAGGCGGCAATGGGCATCCGTGAGGCGCTGGACCAGGGAGTGGGAAAAGGTATATCCTTCCTGGGTAGGGAAGATGGATTTTTCGGCAACCAGGCGTATAAATTATTATTGCCTGCCGAGGCCATAAAAATAGAAAATACGCTGAGACAGTTAGGTATGGGATCCCTGGTAGACAGGGCCATTCTCCAGATCAACCGGGCAGCGGAAGACGCCGTGGTTTATGCCAAACCCATTTTCGCTGATGCCATCAGGGAGATCACCATCACAGACGCGATTAATATCCTCAAGGGACAGCAGGATGCTGCCACACAATATTTCAAGCAAAAAACAACCGACAAACTCATCGCCGCTTTTGCACCTATCATTAAAAGCTCACTGGAAAAAACCAGTGCTACCAAATACTACGGCGACATGATCAAGACTTATAATGATTTTCCTACCACGCTCAACAAACTCAATCCTGACCTTCCTTCATTTGTAGTTGGAAAAGCCGTTGAGGCCTTGTTTGACCAGGTCGCCAAAGAAGAAGTGAACATCCGCAATAATTTTTCCGCAAGGTCTACCGACCTTTTAAAAAGAGTTTTCGGCTGGGCCGCAAGGAACCCGGGTTAATCGTATGGCGGTCTTTGCCTACTTTTAATCAATGGATTTTACCAATGCGCCAGTTGACATGAATTCGATTCCGGCTGCCGGATCCCTGGAGTTGCAGGCGGTACATCCATCCTATAAAAAAGTTTTGGTGTTTGAGTGGCTGATTACCTCTTTGATCTTTGCCGTTATAGCTGCCATACTCATTTTCGCGTTATCAAAACTTACAGACAGCTATGGATGGATGATTGTGCTGGCGGCATGGCTTCTTATTACAGGTACTCACTATTTTTTCCTGCAAAAAAATTTCACGGTGCTTGCCTTTGCCGTCAGGGAAAGGGACGTGATCACCCGCAAAGGATGGTTCACCCGCTCGGTCAAGATCTGTCCTTCCAACAGGATCCAGAATTGCAGCGTGCAGAGCGGACCCCTGGAAAGAAAATACGGTCTGGCCTCCCTGGTCATTTATACCGCGGGAGTGGAGGGCGCTGATATGCGCATACCCGGACTTCTGCAGGAGGAAGCTGACAACCTCCGTTACTTTATCCTGGGTAAAATACACAAGGAGCAGGATGAAAACATTTGACTGGAGCCAGCCGCAGCGCCAGCCTTTCGCGGGCCTGGCCATTGTTTTCATCAACACGCTTTGGCAGGTGATCAAAGCAGTGTGGCCATTTCTATTGCTCATGCTTTTCGGTAACAGGGAAAATGGCATCAACCGTTATGAAATGATAGGCCTGTTCTTCCTGGGGTTCACCATCCTGAGCGCGGTATTGAATTTCATTTTTTTCAGGTTTTATATTGAGGATGACAAACTGGTGATCAAAAAAGGATGGTTCAAAAAAGAAACCAAGGTCATTCCATTGAACAGGATACAGACAGCCAACATTGAGCAGGGACCATTGCACCAGTTGCTCAACGTGGTAAAACTTTCCATAGACACAGCAGGATCACAAAAAGCTGAAGCCAGCATTGATGCCATTCACCTGGGAATGGCAGAAGAACTTCAAAAGACATTACTGGCCGCAAGGGAAACCACAAAGGATACGGAAATTTCTCCCCAGGAGATGCTACCCCTATTGCGACTCGGCACCAAAGACCTGTTGAAACTTAGCCTGTCGGCCAACCATGTTGAAACCTTCTTTATCCTGTTCTCATTTGGAGTTGGGTTGTATGATAATCTCAAGAACATAGATGATAACCTGTTCTCAAAGCTGAAAGACCTGCTGCCGGGTTTCGAGATCTTTCCCATTCTTGCGCTTATTATTTTTGTTTTACTGGTAACAGTAACGGTTTCCACTATCCGCATATTCTTCGGGTTTTATGATCTGCGGGTGCTGAGGACGCCGAAAGGCTTCCAGATCCGGTCTGGGCTAACCAATATCAAAAACCGCATTATCAGTCTTCCGAAGATCCAGTACATTTCATGGAACAGTAACTGGATCAGAAAAAAAATGGGATTATGGATGCTGGAATACCATGTGGCCGGTGGTGACCAGTTGAAGAATAAACTAAAGGTGCAGGTACCGGTTACCCGGCAGGAATACATACCCGTGCTGACAGAAGGCTATCACCTGCTTCCTGATGTTTCCGGGCTAACTTACCTCGCGATGCACCGTTCTTTTGTCTGGAGAAGGATACTGGTGCTTGCTGTTTTTCCATTATTGATTCTGATACCATTAGCCTGGTGGTTCTGGGAGGAAATGGCTCTATGGCTGCTGCTCTACCTGTTTATCATTGCTATTGTAAGCTGGTGCCAGCAGAAAAAATTCAGGCTTTGGGCCATGGATGATTTGCTGGTGATCCGCAAGGGCATATTAGGAGAGAAGTTTATTATTTTAAAATGGCATAAGCTTCAGTCTATAAAACTCAGCCAGTCGCCTTACCAGCGAAACCATGGTCTTGCCAACCTGGTAATTTATACTGCAGGGGGACAGGTGCCTTTATATTTTTTGCCGCTAGGTGAGGCTGAACAATTGAGGGATTTTATTGTTTACAAAACAGAATCTTCATTGCAGTCATGGAACTGACGAAAAATTATTACTAAAGGCGATGTATTGCAAGTGTTTGGAACTTATTCATCATCCCCATTTTGAAAAAAACGATATTACGTGTATTTGTTATCGAATCGTTTTATCGTCCGTCCACAAAATATTTTGATCCTTACTTTGTCTATTGTGAATGTCACTTAAGTTAACCTCTCCTAAGTTGTTAATTTGCCTACCTGGTAAAAGTCGAAACCCAACTTTATTGTATTTTCAGAAGTCGCGGCCCTGAAATGTGCCTGGAAGCTATAGTGCCCTTTAGGTGCAATTTTCTCTAATCGTGAAAAGCTGGCGTTACACATCCTTAAAGATGCCAGGATGAATTTTGTTGTGTCATAACGTAATGAGTACTGTTCGCCATCACATGTTGAAGTCAGGAAATCCACTGTATCAGCATTATCATTAATTAATGAAGCCTTTATTTCAATTGTTTTCCTAAAACTGTCTGTTTGCCTGGCTGTAAAGTCAAACCTTATTTTGTCTTTTTCTATAATTTCTGCCTTTTTGGATTTGATTTCGTTTGTTTCCATTGGCGAAGTCTGCCTACCTATGGTGCAAGAAAGAACCAAGACAAGAATAAGGGAATAAGAAATCAAATTTATCCTCATAGAATGGGTTTACAATTACACAAAACGTTCAGGGCTTTTTGTTCGTGTGTGCATTTTTTGGACGTTAGTTTAACTAATTTACAAAGCCAATTAGAATTACAAATGTTCAGCATTTCATGTCTGCCCACATTAGGCAATGCCAGTGTTAGTAGCCGTTCATCGGTCTTGGAAATTGTGATGAATGAATACTGATTTCAGCTCGCTAGTTTGTCTGTCGAACGAGAGTCTTATAATGTTTTTTAGGCACATAATATCACCACCAAGCAAAGTGGAATACGAACTCAATGAAGCTGTGCTTGTTGTTACCCTACAATTTTTAAGTTGCTGCAATTGGTCAAGTGTCCGCTTGTCATTAAGGTAGTTATCGGCAATATATAATTCTCCTGCAAAGGGTTTAGTCAATTCGCTTTGCCTGTCTTCTTTTGCATCTGTGTCCCGATAAAGTTTGATACCAACAGAAAGTTTTGTTGTGTCATAGTCATACCTGCGAAAGAAGAGTCCGAGAGTATAGTAAAAATCAGTCCTCAGTACAAGTTTTTTGCCTGTTGCAGGATTTATTCTGTCTTTGTCCTTAGATGTTTTGGTCTTGCCTTTTGTGTTCAGCAGGCTGTCTATTACGGATTTGCTTGTTTGTGCGTCAACAAAAAAGCTGTTTACAAAAAGGCTGTCGTGCCGATACTCAATTATTTGTCCGACTGAAACGAAATAAAAGGAAAGTAATAGAGTTGTGATGGCTGCTCGCATAGCTTTTTCTGAATGTCTACTAACTTAAGTATTTTCCGAAGCAAGCAATACCTGCCATGCATCATCCACCCTGTTCTCATCAAGCAGTCTTGCCGCGTAACCATGCACTTCTTTTTCCATTTCCTGGGGGTTAATGGAATAATACTGGAAAATGTTTTTAAGATGAGGATCGTCGAATGAAGGCTGCACCACGGGCAGTTCGTGCACATTGGCAAGCTGGCCCAGGTGATTACCGGTAAGTATCCTGCTGTTACGGATACTTTCCGGCAGCACATCAATGCCGATACCCAGTTTCACATTGGGTTTGGGCACCTGGAAGAGGTTGTGTTCATTTACCCTGCAGTACCAGTCGCCACCCAGCCTGGCCACCAGTTCAATTTTACGCTGGTCGATCTTTTTATTTTCATCAAGAAGTGCATCATTGATATGCATTATCAGTACCTCGCAGATCACCAGTTGCCCGGCACCACCTTCCTCTCCTAACGATTTTACTTCCATCACTTTGCATTCCAGTTTCACCTGGCTTTCCTTTACCATTGGAGGTTTTACCATACTTGCTGTTTCCTTGGAGAAGCCTGCCTTGATAAATTCATCTGTGCCCTTGGGATATTCGCAGCTTGCCAGTGAGGCCTGCTGCACCATGTCGTACGTGAGTATATTGATCACTACTTCAGGAACTTCCAGTACATGTTGCAGGGTATGTTTGGTAGTATTGTCTCTTACCCTGCGGGCAGGAGAAAAGATCACAACCGGAGGATTGGAAGAAAACATGTTGAAGAAACTGAAGGGGCTCAGGTTCACCTGGCCATCCTTGCCGATGGTGGAAGCAAAGCAGATAGGTCGCGGGGCAATAACATGCTGCAGGTAATATTGCCGTTCAACGGTGGTCAGTGATTTCAGGTCCAATACCATAGCTGCAAATTGCAAAAAACAATCGATAATAAGCCGCGCTGCCTTTTATACACCTGGTTGGCCGTTAAAGGTGAAAATGTCTTTTCCATTGAATAATAAGGTATGGCGGCGGTTTGAAGATCAAATAAAGTGAGGGTGAGTTATGGGTATTCTTTTACCGCAGAGAAAAGGAGAAAAGGAGGTGACGCAGAGAATTTCCCCAGATATTCATGGGAAAAATCTCATGGATAGAAATTTATCCTGGATGAGATTTATTGAATGCATCAATCTGAATTAAATAAAATCGGGGGAATTATTCTTGATGCATCTATAACAGTTCATAGAGAGTTGGGGCCGGGCTTACTTGAATCAGCATATGAATATGCATTGATGCATGAATTAACCTTGAGAAATCTGCAAGTCAGAAAACATATTCCAGTTGAGGTAATTTATAAAGGATGTAATCTATCCAAATGCTACGAAATTGATTTATTGGTAGAAAACCAGGTAATCGTTGAGATTAAATCAGTCCTTGACATGAATCCTGTGTTTATTGCCCAGCTATTGACTTATTTGAAATTGTCCCAACTTAAATTAGGGTATCTGATCAACTTCAATGTCCCTATTTTAAAAGAAGGATTCAAGCGGATCGTATACAATTTTTAAATCCCCTCTGCGCCCCTCCTTTTCTCCTTTTCTCTGCGGTGAAAAAACCTCTATCTATTAAACCTTCTTCATTTTAAGAATACTCCACTCAGTTTCTTCCTCAACAATCGTATTCTCCAGCACCCCCAGCCCGTCAATCTCCATTTCCACTACATCACCCTGCTGCAGCCACTGTTCCTGGTAGTCAGGATTATTCAATTTGCCGGTGCCATTCAGTTCCAGGAAACAGCCCGTGCCCACAGTACCACTCCCGATGATATCACCAGGATAAAGATCCACACCATAAGAAGCCCTTTCAATCAGTTCCGCGAAGGTCCAGTCCATATCACCTAAATTACCAGCACTCACCTGCACTCCATTCACTCGGCAAACCATATTCAGGTTCCAGTTTTTACCTGTATGACCTTCTTTGGCAGCGATCTCAAATTCCTCCAGTTCATCGAGTGTCACCAGCCATGGACCCAGCGTGGTAGCGAAATCTTTTCCTTTAGCCGGACCCAGGTTCAACAGCATTTCTTCCATTTGCAGTCTTCTTGCACTCAGGTCATTCATGATCATCAGTCCGCCGATGTATTCATCAGCTTCTTCGGCCTTGATATTTCTTCCATGCTTGCAGATCACGATGGCGGCTTCCAGTTCAAAATCCAGTTTTTCAAAATGGTCCGGCATACAGGTAACTGGGCCAGGACCCATGATACTATGGTGATTGGTAAAATAAAATATCGGATACTGGTCAAACTCCGGTATCATATCCACCTTGCGGTTGCGCCTGGCTGCTGCCACATGCTGGCGGAAGGCATAACCATCGCGGCAGGAGGTGGGAAAGGGAACGGGTGAAAGCAGTTGCACTGAATCAAGAGGAATCCCTTTCGATTGGGAAATATTTCCTTCTTCAATCATTACCAGTCCGCCCTGGGCTTGTGAAATGGATTCTTCCCAGTAATTTAAAAACATGCTCATGGTATTGGGAAGGTCGGGATGGAGGTGTTCCATTTTATATAAAAATCCATCAACCAGTACGGCTAATTGATCATGTCCTTCATTGAGATAAGAAACCAGTTTCATATTGAGAGTTTGCGCAAAAATAGAAGTCTGAACCTTGATTTATGGGATTTTTAGATTTATTTGATTTTAAATCTTTGTGTGTTTAGCGATTAATATTTTTTAGCCGTTACGGCGGGAAGGACTGTAAGTAATGGTTGGAAAAATGAAAGAATCTTATTTACTCTGAATTTATAATGAATTCCTGTTCTTTGACTAACTACTTACCGGTCTCTGGTAGCTGTAGCTTTAGCGAAGGCTACCTTCCCGCCTTCCCGGCTATGCCTTTTCTGTCTCAATAATCGTAAATTCATGGCATGAGAAAATTGGTCTCTCTGAGTGCAATTGTAATAATCATTATAATTTTTGCCTTCACTAAAAAAAACAACGAACCAACAGCCTGGATAAGAATTAACCAATTAGGTTATCAACCCGCAAGTGTTAAAGTTGCCGTATGGTGTGCCAAAGAAACCAAGGCCATCAAAACCTTTCAACTCATCAACGCCACCACTAAAAAAATTGCTTTCAGCGCCTCAGCAGGAAAAGCATTCGGTGCATACGGACCCTTCACAGAAACCTACCGGCTCAATTTTTCAAAATTCAACCAGCCGGGAAAATATTACCTGCAGGCAGGAGGCGCTAAATCACCTGTATTTGAAATAGGCAACGATGTTTACAAAGGCGCTGCTGATTTCTGTCTTCGGTATATGCGGCAGCAAAGAACAGGATTCAATCCTTTCCTGAAAGACAGTTGCCACACACAGGATGGCTATGTACTCTACGGTGAAAAAGCCGGCATCCCCGACAGCAGTTATGTAGATGTGGTGGGCGGCTGGCATGATGCGAGTGACTATCTCCAGTACTCCACTACTTCAGCCAATGCAACCTATCACCTGCTGATGGCTTACCGCGATTTTCCGCAGGTGTTCAGTGATGAGAAACTTGCCAATGGTCTCGATGGAAAAAATGAAAGAGCCGATGTGCTGGACGAAGCGAAATGGGGACTCGACTGGCTCTTGAAAATGCATCCGCGTCCCGACTGGATGTTCAACCAGATCGCTGATGACCGTGACCATATCTCCATGCGCATCCCTAAGATGGATACACAATATGGGAGAGGATACCAGCGCCCGGTATATTTTATCAATGGTGAACCGCAACAAAGAGGGAAATTTTTAAATAATACAACAGGTACTTCTTCCACTGCTTCAAAATTTGCAAGTGCATTTGCTTTGGGTGCCCAGTTATTCAAAGACATAGATTTCCGGTATTCCAACCGGCTCATGATGAAAACATTATCTGCACGTTCTTATTCCTTGATCAAACCAGGGGTAACACAAACAGCTTCGGTGAAAGCGCCATATATCTATGCTGAGGATAACTGGGTCGACGATATGGAGCTTGCCTATGTTTCTGCCTACAATTTGTGGAATGATCCGGGAAAAACATGGGCCGGTGATCTGCTTGCCCTGAATGTCAGCCTTGATTCATCGTATCACATGGCGCGCAGGGAACCCACCACCCCTTGGCTTGGCTCCGATACTGCCAATCACTACCAATGGTATCCATTCATCAACCTTGGTCATTATGAACTAGCCAAACAATTAAAGGATAAAAGAAGGGATACAGTCATTGGCTTTTATAAAGAAGGCATCACCCGTGTCTGGAACAAAGCAAAAAACAACGCTTTTTACCGTGGCGTTCCTTTTATCTGGTGCAGCAATAACCTCACTACATCCTTTGCCATCCAGTGTTACTGGTACAAAGAACTCACAGGTGATAAACAGTTTGATGAACTGGAACAGGCCAATTTCGACTGGCTCTTTGGCTGCAATCCCTGGGGTACCAGCATGGTCTATGGTTTACCTGCTCATGGTGATACACCGGTGGATCCGCATTCAGCCTTTACACACCTGGGCAATTATCCTATTGACGGCGGACTTGTAGATGGCCCGGTCTATACCAGCATTTACAAAAACCTGATCGGAATTAAACTTTATAACGATGATGAGTATGCGCCCTTTCAAAGTGATCTCGCGGTCTACCACGATGATTATGGTGACTACAGTACCAACGAACCTACCATGGATGGTACCGCTTCCCTCATTTACCTGCTGGCAGCGAAGGAGGCAGCAACTGTAAAAAAGCCGGCGCCCTCGAAAAGGGCTTCACAATAAACAGGGGTGGCATCACCCGTGGCGACTCCACGAAACGCAGGATCGCCCTTGTTTTTACCGGGGATGAATTTGCGGATGGAGGTGAACAGATCAATAAAGCCCTTAAAGATGAAAATGTAAAAGCTTCTTTCTTTTTTACGGGAAGGTTTTATAGGAACAAAGCGTTTGCCAACACAATAAAGCAACTGCATAATGGCGGTCATTACCTGGGCGCACACAGTGATGAACATTTATTGTACTGTGACTGGAGCGACCGTAATAAACTTTTAGTCAGCAGGGATTCATTTGAAAAAGACCTGAACCAGAACTACCAAGCCATGGAAAGTTTTGGAATCAAGAGTCCGGATGCTCCCTATTTTCTCCCACCTTATGAATGGTACAACGACAGCATATCTGCATGGACCGCAGCGCAGGGGAGTATCCTGGTTAATTATACACCCGGAACGCTCAGCCATGCCGACTATACTTTGTCGTCTGATAAAAATTACCGGGACTCAGAAACTATTTGGAATTCCATCATCAAAAGGGAAAGGGAAGGCGGACTCAACGGTTTTATCCTATTGATGCATATTGGTGCGGGACCAGGAAGAAAAGATCCGTTTTACCAGGAATTACCCCGCCTCCTGAAGTGGTTGAAACTGAAAGGTTATGAATTGGTTAGAGTAGATGAAATGTTAAAATAACCTTTTCCCCTCCCAGGATCACCTATACCGGTTATAGCTGCATTCACGTCCATCTTTGTAAATTTGCCTTCAAATCCACCGTAATGAAATTCGAAAAGATTCATAATAAAGGACAGGCCAGGTTGTTTCAAAACCCCGCATTGGAATTTCTTACCAAGACACATCCCCTTGTGATCTGGGGAATGTACATGCCGGTCATTATCGGTTTTCCATATTACGCCATTAACCAGTTTGGGTATGGAGCCAGCCGTACAGGTTTATTGTTCCTATCGGGCATGCTCTTCTGGACTTTTTTTGAGTACATCATGCACCGATGGATCTTTCATATGGTAGCAGAAAGTCCAAGGGCGCAAAAGATTATTTATGTGATGCATGGCAACCATCATCATTTCCCCCGTGACAAAGAAAGACTGTTCATGCCTCCTGTTCCCAGCCTGATTATATCCTCCATCCTCTTCGCGCTGATGTTTTTGATAATGGGCGCTAACGCCTTTATCTTCTTCCCGGGTTTTATGCTTGGTTATCTCATGTATGGCTCCATGCATTATGCCATCCATGCCTGGAACCCTCCATTTAAATGGATGAAACCGCTGTGGAGAAACCATCACCTTCATCATTACAAGGATGAGCATAAAGGTTTTGGCGTGAGCACTACCATCTGGGACCATGTATTCGGCACCATGTTCGATCTCAAAAAAGAAAAAGAAGACAAAGAGAAGGTTAAAGAATTAATGTACTGATTGGATCGGAGCCATTGGCCAATGGCCATTGGCTAATAGCTAAAGGCTTCACTCATGGGTCAAAAAAAACTGGTTCGATTTGCAGAGCTGGAAACTTTCTCCAATGTGCTGCAGTACCCCGAATCTTCACCGGGTACCTGGAATACTTTCTTTGAAAATAAAAACCCGATTGTGCTGGAACTGGCTTGTGGCAAGGGTGAATATGCATTAGGGCTCGCGGAAATTTATCCTAATAAGAATTTCATTGGTGTTGACCAGAAAGGCAACCGCCTGTGGGTGGGTGCCAAAAAAGCCATCAACCACCATCTCAAAAATGTTGCTTTCCTCCGCATCCAGATTGACCGCATCACAGATTTTTTCGGAACTGAAGAAATCGATGAGATCTGGATCACCTTTCCCGACCCGCAGCTCCGTATCTCCAAATCAAAAAAAAGGTTGACGCATCCTAAATTCCTCCGTTTATATTACCAGATACTCGTTCCCGGTGGAAAAATCCATTTGAAAACTGACAGTCCCGACCTTTACCGATTCACCAAAAAAGTGATTGATATGTACGGCTGCACCCTGTACAAGGATTTTGATGACCTGTATGCCGAACCGGGGATATCAAAAGAATTGCAGATCCGCACACACTATGAAGCATTGGATATCGCTCAAAGTAAAAGAGTTCATTACCTCTGCTTCTCATTACCGCAGCACTTGCCTTCAAAGGAAATGGATGCTACCTTACAACAATTCTTGAAAGATGAAGCAGGAATTGACTGATGATGATTATTACATGAACAACGATGGCTTTGTTGTTCTGACCGCGCAATATCTTCTGGATCGTGGGTATTGCTGTGGCAATGGATGTTTGAATTGTCCCTACGATTATAAAGCGGTACCCGAACCACGGCGAACGCGGTTGCTGGAAAACAGGAAATCAAAAGAACAAAACGATGCCTCCCAAAAAAACCATCCAGGCACCACTTAAAACCATCAGGCCCTCGGGAAAATCAGAAGACACATTTTTTGAACTGGTGTTTGAAGTGGTCAGGCAGATTCCCAAAGGAAGGGTGACTTCTTATGGCGCCGTTGCCGCTGCTCTTGGCGCTAAGATGTCGGCCCGCATGGTGGGCTGGGCCATGAATGGATCCCATCGTGTAAAACCAAAAGTTCCTGCACACAGGGTTGTGAACCGCCAGGGTTTACTAACTGGTAAAATTCATTTTGATCCACCGGGAAAAATGCAGGAGCTGCTGGAAAAAGAAGGAATCAAAGTCATTGATGACCAGGTTCAGGATTTCAAAAAATTATTCTGGGACCCCGCGGTAGAACTTGAAATAGAATAATGGCCTTTATTAAATATCTGATAATTCTAATTATCCTTTGTTCCTGCAATGAGCCCATGCAAAAAACACATGTCATAAGATTAAAGCCCGGCCAGGACCTGAAAAAAGAATTACAGGCTTTTGCCGAAAAAAATGAACTGGATGCCGCATGGATCATCACCTGCGCGGGAAGTTTAACCAGGTATCATATCCGTTTTGCCAACCAGCAACAGGGTGTAGTGGCTGAAGGACATTTTGAAATGGTAAGCCTAACCGGAACCCTGTCCAGGAACGGATCTCATATCCACATCAGTGTGAGTGACAGTACAGGACATACAACGGGTGGGCATTTACTTGAAGGAAATATTATTTATACTACGGCTGAAATTGTAATCGGATCCAGTGATGAACTGGTTTTCAAAAGAGAAAAAGATGGAACGACTCGCTGGGAAGAACTGGTCATCCGCAAAAAATGACAAGCGGTGCAACGGAATTCCTTTATGCCTTGTCAAATTCACATGTTCCAAAAATTTGTTTTTCTATTTGTTTTGTCCGCATTCTTTATCTCTTGTGATAAGGTGGAAGCCGTAAAATGCGAAAACCTCGCAGAAGCGTTGGCTACCAATAACCAGGAAGCTGTAAAAGAATTTTTTAACCAATGGATCAGTGAACTATCCAGTAAAAATTACAATGAGGTGAACCTCTCCCAACTGGCCAATAATATCAATAAGGACTGCAGCATTACCGCCTCCATTCATTGCTTCAATTGTATAATGACGCTACCCGAACAATCCGAGATCAGCCTTAGTTTCCAGTACAACGGAAATAGCTTCACGAGGCATGCCGATTTCAGCAGGTCCTCGGAAAATAAGATCATTTATATTGATTTTCACGAGTAAGGGTTTGCCGCTTGGTGATTCATCAAATTGGCGCTAACTTATCTGCAAATCCTTTTCATGCGCGCAAGTTTTTTATTATTAATGATGATGTTTGGATCCAGTGTCTTTTCACAGGAACCATTCAGGCTTCACATCAGTTTTACTGGCACCCCGGGAGATTCTGTAAAGCTTGTCTACAATAAAAAGGTGGTAGTAGTTCCTACTTCCGGAAACGAAGCTTTTATTGAAGGGGAAACGACTGGACCAGGCCAGGCTTCCCTTAGCATACCCGGGAGCAACTGCCTGGTTGGTTTTTACCTGGAACCCGGCAATATCGAGATCAGGGCAGAAGTGTTTACAATTGATGAAGGGAAAATCTGCATCAGGAAGAAAGAGGTGAAAGGCAGCAATGCAGAAGCGTTGATGAAAAAGTTCAATGATGATATTCAAAAGACCAGGAGAAAATATGAGCCTGCCTTCGCTTCCAGGAAGATAAAGGAGATGGCCATAGATATCATCAAAAAAAACCCGTCAAAATCTTTCTCAACGGACATAGTAATGAGTCTCCATAGGGAATTGGGAAATGAATGGGCACTTGAAGCGCTTGAACTGATTGATGATGAAGCCAAGGGCAATGCGGTGAGCTATGTGAACAAGGCCATGATGAGTTCTGCCTTACTTCAAAAAGGAAACATTATTGATTTCACCCAGCCCTCTATAGAAGATTCATTCACACTCTCCGGTTTAAGAGGAAAATATGTGCTACTTGATTTCTGGGCTTCCTGGTGTTTACCATGCAGAAAAGAAAATCCCAGTCTTGTAAAACTTTATGAGAAACACCACGACCTTGGATTTGAAATCGTAGGCATATCACTTGACCATGATAGAGAAAAATGGGAAGAAGCTATTGAAAAGGACGGCCTGCCCTGGATCCATGTATCGGATCTGAAAGGCTGGCAGAACAATGTATCCTCCACACTTGGCATCAATTCGATACCCTCGGCCATCCTGCTCGACAAGGAAGGAAGAATTATAGATTATGATTTAAGAGGCAACGACCTGGAGCGGGCCGTGGAGAGGTTATTCAATAAAAAGGACTGATCATCACGTAAACCAAAGGGCCACTCACTGCAACATAGAACCACATGGGCCATGTTTTTTTGGCGATCTTCCTGTGTTCTGCATTCTCACTGATCAGTGCACGGTACGCGGTGAACAAAATAAACGGAAGGGAAATACCAGCGAGAATGATATGGGTTCCTAGCAAAATAAAATAAACAATACGCATTGTTCCGGCTTCAGCTTTTTCAGCCGCATCCACCAAACCATTATGATCTGTATCGCCATAATAAGTTGGTCCCCCAAAAACCTGGTGGGTGATATAAGTTAGCAGGAAAAGAACAGAAAGCCCCATTGCTACGAACATGATTTTGCGGTGCAGTACAAACTTCTTTGATTTAGCAGCGAAAAGCCCGGCAAGCAGCAGCACAGCCACAATGCTGTTGATCACCGCATTTACCAGGCCAAGCACATGCGGATCAAATCCAAGATCCACATCCAGCGTTACTCTTTCCAGGCCGGTAACGGCAAGAAAAATAAAAACGGAGAAACTGTAAATGATGATCCTTGCCTTGCGGTCGTTCTTCTTCAGCCAGATGTTCATGCCTTGCGTTTTTCCTTTTTCAAATAGTACATCAGCACAATGATCCCTACCGCCATTATTGAAAAAACAACGGCGATCAGTTCGAGTTTGCCAGCCAGCACCGATTTTTTGGAAGGATCTTTTTCAACGGAAAGCAGGATGATATCCTCTGCAAGTTTTTTCAGATCGGTTGTATCAAGCCCGTTATAAAGGTCTATGTTGCCATGCTGGTCTTTTCTTGCCCTTACCACCCTGTTCTTGTCGATCAGTACAAACTGCTGCGGGTGTATGAAACCGGTATCAACTGCATCTTCTGAAATACCAAGGCTCATACCCTTGAGCGCCAGGTCATAGATCTCTTTTTTATTCCCGGTGAGCAACCACCAGTTACGCGGGTTGATCTGGTAGCGGTCAGCAAATTTTTTAAGCGTTGCCACGCTGTCACGCTCAGGGTCAACCGTAAAAGAAATAAAGTGAACATATTCTGCTTCGCGGTTCCCAACCTTTGCATTGCTCCTGATGGCCTCCTGTAGCTTTTTCATGTTTTGGGTCATGGCAGGGCAGATGCTGGGACAAGTGGTGAAGAAAAAATCTGCCACCACGATCTTTCCTTCCAGGTCTTTCCATGAAACCTGCTGACCCAGGTGATTGGTGAGATTGAAATCAGGAACTTTCTTCCAGACCGTATCTGTTTTTTGTTTGCCGCCTGAAACATTGGTTACAACAGAATCAACAAAAAGCTGGTGAGGCATGGCCACGGTAGGCACCATGCGCATGATAAAATAGGCCAGGAGTGAAATCCCAACAGCGATAAAAACTCCTATGGCGGCTTTATTGTTCATGGTGGTGTGTTGTTGGCGTTTTCCGAGTCGTGAGGCGTGAACCGTGAGGCGTGAGACCTGAAATGTTTGCGATTATAATGATACAATGAAACCGGAGGCTCACTCTCTCACGTCTCACCCCTCACGTCTCACGCCTCACGTTTCACGCCTCTCCCCAAACACCATCGCCTGCAAAATTATGCAGGCGATGGATAAAGATTGTCATATTAACAACAATTAATCGAGCTTATGTACGTTGGTGTCCGCGGCAGGTATTTTACTGCGGTCCATGGTCTTCTCTTTCTTGTAGGTATCGTAGCGGTTCCGGTTGTTGCGGAAAGCGCTGCCATCCCAAAGGAAGGCGCCGATGAACCATACAAAAAGCAGAAGCGGCACTACAATGGTCATAATCATATTCCTGATCTCGTCGCCCAGGTGCATGAAAACAGATACAATGTAATAAGCTTTGGCCAGCGTGAGGATGCATACCATGCCTTTGAACATGAGTATCAGGAGCTCACTGGGATTTTCACCCTTATGAATATTATAGATCGCGAGACCGATCAGCAATTCCACAACCGTGATTACAGATAAAAGGATCGTGGTCTTGCGCACTCTCTTTTTGAAAACGGTATCATCAATATGGTGATGAAAGCTGACTTCCGTAGATGTATCTTGATGCTGCATAATTCCCCGGTAATTTTAGATTAGATAAAAACATAAGAACACGAATACCCAAACAAGGTCTACGAAGTGCCAGTACAAACCTGACTTTTCTATCATGAGATAATGTCCCCTGTTCTCAAATACATTTTTCTGCGTCATCACCAGCATCACAATATTGATGATCACACCTGAAAATACGTGGAAGCCATGGAAGCCGGTGATTCCATAAAAGAATCCTCCGAATGCTACAGGACCGGTTTCCCTCACGTGCAGTTCAGCAAGTTTGATGCTGTTGCGAAGCTGGTCATCGGACAATGCTGATAACTGTTCATGGGAAAGATCATGGTTTGACATGGCTGCCAGTTTCACCAGCGCGTCGTGCGGTGTATTCTGCAGCGCGGTGGTTGCCGCGTTCATGTCAACAAGCTGACCCCATGGATTGATCCTGGTAGTCTGGCCGATCACATCGAGCTGGTTGCCGGCAAGCACTGCGTGCTCACCAGTAATGAGGTGATGCCATTCCCAAGCCTGGCAACCAAGGAAGGCGAGGCCTCCGATGATGGTCCAGATCAGCCATTTGATCACACCTTTCTTATCCTGCTTATGGCCCGCATGCACCGCCAGCACCATGGTAACGGAGCTGATGATGAGAATAAAGGTCATCACACTCACAAAAGCAAGCGGAAGATTGGCATGTCCTGCTCCTGGAAACGCGTTGAACACTACGTTAGGATCAGGCCAGAAATTTTCGGAGAAACGGATGGTACCATAGGAGATTAGGAATGCACCAAAAGTGAATGCATCACTCATCAAAAAGTACCACATCATCAGTTTTCCATACTCCAGGTTGAACGGGCTCTTACCTCCGTTCCACCAGTTCGTTTTTGTTGCCGTAGCATGTGCCATATTCTATACAAGTTTCATTTATGCTTAGCTTCCGCCGCTGTCTTTTACGGCTATCCGCTTATCCTAACCAAATAAAAAAGATCAATAGGTAGATCCACAATACATCTACAAAATGCCAGTACGTGCTCATCACTTCAATGGGTGTGGCATTATAACTTCTCGTTTTGCTGAAGTACTGCTGCCCTGCAATCACGGCCAAAGCAACCAGCCCTCCCAGCACGTGCAGCGCATGAAGGCCGAAGATGATATACAGGAACTGGCCTGCACCTGCACCTTCAAATTTCACTCCATGCTTCCACATATAAGTGAACCCCTGCCACTGCATGATCACAAAAGCAATTCCCAGCACCAGTGTCACCAGGAATAACAAACGGAAAGAACGCATTTCCTTTTGTTTGAAAGCGCGCAATGACATTTGAATGGTGATACTGCTGATAAGGATCACCGCGGTGGACCACCAGAAAACCGGCGGTGTTTTGATACCCGTCCATCCTGCCTGGCCGCTTTTCACGATATAGGCGCTGGTAAGGCCTGCAAACATCATGATGATGCTGGCTATCGCCACCCACAAGGTGAACTTGTGCGGATGAATTTTATTTTGTTGTTGTGTGCTCACAATCTCCATCTCTCTTATTTTTATTTGCCAATGGCTATTGGCCATTAGCTTATTTTATCTGCCAGCAGTGCCAGCAATACAACCGGCAGGTATATGTAGCTGCCGAACATCACCCTTCTTGCCGCTTTTGCATCCATCTGCCGGTAAAGCCTGATGCATTGCCATACCAGGAAAAGGTTCGCCACCATGATCACTACCAGGCTGTACACGCCCGTGAGCCCGATCATATAAGGCACCAGCGTGAAAGGGATCAGCAGCATGGCATACACAATGGTTTGCAAGGCTGTGAATTTGGTTGGTCCCTTGTCGGCCGGCAACAGTTTGAAACCCGCACGGGAATAATCACCATGCGCGATCCAGGCTATGGCCCAGAAATGTGGAAACTGCCAGAGAAACTGGATGCCAAAAAGGGCCCAGCCTCCATAATCTTTCCATCCATTTCCAGCTTCAAAGATCGCATCGTTGCCAGCAGCCCATCCAATAAGGCAGGGCAGCGCACCGGGAAAAGCGCCTACCAGTACGGCAATGGCATTTACTTTTTTCAGCGGCGTGTATACAAAAGCATACAGGAACAGGCTGAAAGCTCCCAGGCCAGCACTGAGCCAGTTAAAAAAATAACCAAGGATCAGCACACCGGTAATGCCGGTGATGATGGCGAAGGCCCAGGCTTCCTGCGGCTTCATTCTTCCTGAAGCAACAGGCCTGTTAGCTGTTCTTTTCATGGTGGCATCCGTATCTTTTTCAATGGCCATGTTCATGGCATTGGCACTGCCCGTTACCAGGAAGCCGCCAATAAAAAGCAGGATGATCATCATCCAGTCGTATTCCACCACAGCAGGTGCCAGCAGGTAGCTGATCACACTGGAGAACACGACCATGATATTCAACGAAGGCTTGGTAAGCTGCAGGTAATCTTTCAGCTTGCTGTTATGAACCTTGCCTGTTGAAACATCTGAATGACCCATGCTTTGCATTGTTACCGTGCATGCGACACCTTTATTTCAAAAAACTAGTGCAGACTTTCTCCCTGCCTGGCAGGTTCTGTCTGTGGTATATAATCTCTTCCGTCTTTGCTATAATCATATGGCCAGCGGTGAACTTCAGGAATCTCACCAGGCCAGTTACCGTGACCGGGATTGATTGGCGTGGTCCACTCGAGTGTATTGGCCTCCCATGGATTGGTTGTACGCACTTTTCTTCCTTTGAAAATGCTGTAGAAGAAATTGAATACGAACATGAGGTTTACAGCGAATACAACGATTGTAACAATAGAAATGAATTTATTCAGGTCATCAAACTGGTTGAATGAGGTCCAGTTTGAAAAATCCATATAACGGCGAGGCACACCTGCAAGACCCATATAGTGCATAGGCCAGAAAATGAGGTAGGCGCCGATGAGTGTTACCCAGAAATGGATATAACCCAGGGTATTGTTCAGGTAGCGGCCAAACATCTTGGGATACCAGTGGTACACACCGGCAAACATGCCGAAGAAGGCAGATACACCCATTACAATATGGAAGTGGGCAATTACAAAATAGGTATCGTGAACGTGAATATCAATGGTGGAGTTACCCAGCCAGATACCAGTGAGACCTCCAGAAATGAACAGGCTCACAAAACCGATGGCAAAAAGCATGGCAGGCGTGAACCTGATATTACCCCGCCAAATGGTAGTGATCCAGTTAAATACTTTAATGGCTGATGGGATCGCGATCAGTAAGGTTAGTAGTACGAACACCGATCCTAAGAATGGATTCATACCCGAAACGAACATGTGGTGCGCCCAAACCAGGAAGGCCAGGATAGTGATGGCGAATAATGAACCCACCATGGCCATGTATCCGAAGATGGGCTTTCGTGAATTCACACTAAGAATCTCCGATACAAGTCCCATCGCCGGCAGAATGATGATATATACTTCAGGGTGACCAAGGAACCAGAACAAGTGCTGGTACAGGATGGCGCTACCTCCTTCATTAGGCAAAATTTTACCGGCCACATAAATATCACTCAGGTAGAAGCTGGTACCAAGGTTACGGTCGAACAGCAATAGGATAAAACCAGAAAGTAATACAGGGAAAGAAAGTATCCCAAGGATGGCTGTAAAGAACAGGGCCCAGATGGTCAACGGCATCCTGGTCATGCTCATACCTTTTGTACGCATGTTCAGGATGGTAGCTACATAGTTCAAACCACCCAAAAGTGTTGACACCACGAACATGGCCATACTGAAAAGCCAGAGATCCGTACCCAGTTTTGAACCTGACTGGGCATCTCTCAACGCACTCAATGGCGGGTACATGGTCCATCCACCGCTCGCAGGACCTGTTTGAACAAACAACGATGAAACCATGATGATGCTGGCGAGAAAGAAGAACCAGTAAGAGAGCATGTTCATGAAAGGTGAAGCCATGTCTCTTGCGCCTACCTGAAGTGGAATGAGCAGGTTGGCAAAGGTTCCGCTAAGGCCGGCAGTCAGTACAAAGAATACCAGGATGGTACCGTGCATGGTGATCAGCGCGTAATAAAATTCAGCGCTGATGCGGCCGCCCGGCGCCCATTTACCAAACATGTCCTCAATGAAAGGAAAAGACTGGTCCGGATAGCCAAGCTGTAAACGGAAGAGCACTGAAAAGAATGCGCCCACGATAGCCCAGATGATACCGGTGATCAGGAATTGCTTCCCGATGGTCTTGTGATCCTGGCTGAAAATATATTTGCTGATAAAGCTCTGCTTGTGATGATGATGACCGTCCCCGTTGTGATGAACATCATGCGTCACAGCTCCTTCATGCACATGTAAAGTTGAATCGTTGTTCATATAATATTTTTACCTGTTCGGTTGAGAGTTTACATTCGTTACTGCTGCAGTGCTGGTACTGTCGGCGGGCTGCGCTGCAGGCGTGGTGGTACCTGGAGCAGCATTGGGTGCCGGTGCGGCCGGAGCACCATGAGCTTTGTCGTATTGCGACTGCTGCTGGGCAAGCCATACATTGAATTCGGCCTGTGATTCCACTACTATGGTTCCCCTCATGGTATAGTGACCGGCTCCGCACATCTGGTCGCAGGAAATTTCATAGTTGAAGTTTTCTCCGTACTTGGCCCTCATTTCACGTGTTGTATATTTCGGTGTGAACCACATAGTGGTGGGAATGCCCGGAACCGCATCCATCTTGAGCCTGAAATGCGCGAGGCCCACGTCATGGATCACATCCTTGGCGTGAATGATCAGTTTAACCGGCTTGCCTACTACCACGTGCATTTCCTGTGCAACTACTTTATCATCACGGTTATCGGCATCGGCCCAGATCTGTCCCAGCGGATTCTGTGCGCCTTCGTTAATCTCCTTGAAATATTTTTTACCCAGCTTTCCATCTTTGCCCGGGTACCTGAATTCCCATTTGAACTGGCTGCCGGTAACTTCAATGATCTGTGAATCTTTTGGTGCCTCACCGGTAATGCGGAACCAGTAGTAAAGACCAAAGCCAACCAGTACTGTCAGTACAATGGCAGGTATAACGGTCCAGATGATCTCGAGCTTATTGCTGTGAGGGAAATAATAAGGTTTGCGGTCTTCTTTTTCCTGGTATTTGAATGCGAACCAGAACAAAGCAACCTGGGTGATCACGAAAACGATGCCTGTGATCCAGAGCGTGATCCAGATCATATTGTCAATATCCTCTCCATGGTCTGAAGCGGAGGGAGGCAGGATCTTGTCCTTCAGCAGTTCATTGCAATACCACACACCTACCAGTCCCAGTACCAGGAAAACCAGTAACAGGAAGGCATTGATCCTGTTGGATTCTTTCCTGGTCTTTTCCTCGCCTCTCAAAATAGCTACGTATTCGCTGGCTTTGGCGATCTGGAAGATGATCAGAAATCCTAAAATGAGCGCTATTATAATCCAGGTAGTTGACATAAGATTTAATTCAAAAGTCAAAAGTCAAAAGTCAAAAGCGATCGTCATGTTTCTGACTTTTTACCGTTTAATTCTAAATACTTTTTTATTTAAATAATTCAAAAGACTGTAATGCCAGGTTTTGAATTTTTACTTTTTAATTTTTACTTAAGTATGATGAATGATACTCTCTTTCAGGAACGGGTGTGTTTTCGGGATCAACGGATGTTTGGCCAGCGACTTAGCGGTTACAAACATGATCAGTCCCACGAATCCTAAACCGATTCCAAAATCAAATATCAAATTCGGCACCTGGTATGGAGAAGCGGCCGGCATTACCATCTGGTAAAAATCCAGCCAGTGTCCAAACAGGATGAGCACAGACATCATGGTGAGTGTGCCATAATTACGTTTGGAACTACGCTTCATCAATATCAGTAAAGGTGCTAAAAAGTTAATGATCAGATTGAACCAGAAGATAGCTTTGTAAGCCCCGGGTGCATCACCGGCTCCGATCCGCTTGGCGAAATAAATGGTTTCCTCAGGCATGTTGGCATACCAGATCAGCATGAACTGCGAGAACCACAGGTAGGTCCAGAAAATAGAAAACGCGAACTGGAATTTACCAAGGTCATGCAGGTGCTCCTTGTTGGTGAACTCCAGGTAACCGAGATTCTTCATGAATATCACGAATATGGTAATGAGCGCGATACCCGCAACAAAGGATGAAGCAAAGGTGTACCAGCTATACATGGTGCTGAACCAGTGCGCATCAAGGCTCATCAGCCAGAACCAGGGAATAGAAGACATAACTGTAAGTGCAAACAGCACAATGTAAAGGGCAGCCCATACTGTATTGTTCCAGATATATTTTTTGCCTTCAGCAACTGTTGGCTTGCGGTCGTCAATGCTGCGTGACAACTGCCTCATTTTTCTTCCCAGCAGCCACCATCCCACAATAGTGATGATGCTCCATACGGTAAAGAAAGTTTTATTAAGGAATCCTTTTTTATGGTCAAGAATAGGATCTTCCGCCACGTGATGTGAATCGGCCCAATGGTACAAAGTATGATTAGGTCCGTAAACCAGCACCATCAGGATAACAAAAGTTATCAGGCCAATGATGGGTACGCAGGTAGAGATGGCTTCTGTAACCCTTTTGAACGATAGCTGCCATCCACCCCATGCAAGGGTGAGCGCACAGATAAAGAACATGGCCGCGTTTACTACCAGCAGGAAATAAACACTGTTATGCAACAAGGCTGCCCAGAACCTGGCATCCCTGTGATTATTGTAGGCTTCAGCATCAGCCAGCCCGGAAGCCTTTAGTTCTTCAGCGCTTGGCGTGGTGCTTCTTGTAGTGATAAATAAAATGATGATCGCTATAAGTCCTACAGCCATCAGGGCCATTGCCCAGGTATTGTATCTTTTCGGAATTACAAACTGATCTCTGATAGTTGCTGCCATTACAGTCTTTTTATTTCGCTCAATTAATTGCTTGTTGAATCACCAGCAGCCGCATTGGCGGGCGCTGTTCCTGCTGAATCTGCCGCAGCCGCCTTAGTACCGCCGGCTTGTTTTGACCTGATGTATTTGATCACCCACCAGCGCTGGTCAGGGCGCAACTGGGAAGCATAACTTCCCATGGTACGGATACCATGCGTAATCACGTAAAAATAATGTCCGTCGGAAAGTGACTGGATCGCCGGGTTTTTCAGGTTGGCCGGAGCTGCTGCATAGGCTCCGTTTCCGCTATTATACAGCGGGCCGTTGCCATCCAAAGCGCCACCATGACAGATGCCGCAATTGATCAGGTAAAGCCTTTCTGCTTCTTTCATTGCACCTGCTGTCATTGCCATGGTGTCAAGCGGGTTAACGAGACTCTTTGCCGCCACTGAATCAGCAGGTCCTATCCTCGATGGCATTCCATCACCGCGTGCAATTGAACCCGGAACAGGTTGGGCATTATAGAAAACCCTTCTGCTTTTCAGGGAATCAAATTCACCTTCAACATTATTATACCCATAGGTCTCATATGCTCTTGCATAATACATGTCGGGCATATACGCGCTGCCTGGATCGTTGCCTCCCGCACCACCGCAACTTACGATGGCTGAGCAAAAGGCAACAATACCTGCAAGTATGATGATTGTTCTTTTCATTCAAATCTCATTTAATGGCTTACTACTTCTACTGGTGTCTGGTAAGGTTTTTTATCGTTATCGTAACGCCCGATCCACCATCCGGTTTCGCGGTACTGGGTAGTGATCTCCTTCGCGCCGATATCCCCAAGAAAACGGGTTACTTCAGCTTCATTGGTTTTATCGGTACACTCGATGGCCATTACAAACAGGTCATCGGTTGAACGCGGATGAAAATGATCCTTCTTTACGAAAGGCGCTAACTGGCAGAGATAACAGAAGGTCAGCACCATACCCACCGATGCAAAAAGTACGGTAAGCTCAAAGGTGATGGGAATCCACGCCGGTAAAGCAAAGAATGGTTTACCACCAAAATTCAATGGCCAGTCATAAGTCAGCGCCCAGGTAATGAAACCGAGAGCCGTCATGGTACCGGTGATACCAAATATGAATCCGGCTGTATGCAAACTGGTGTCACGAAGTCCCATAGCACTATCCAGGCCGTGGATCGGCATGGGCGTGTACACATCGTGGATCTTATATCCTGATTTGCGCACCTGCTTCACCGCTGGAAACAAAACCGCTTCATCATCAAAACAACCGACTACGAATTTTTTTACAGACATATTTTGAGCTTTTAGCTGCTAGCTACAAGCTGCTAGCAGATACCTTTCGTTCAAACAATTCTTTCAACGCCAGCCATAGGCCAATGGCCATTAGCCAACAGCTTCTAGTGTGCAACTTCCGCGGCAAACTTCTCCACCGGTTCCTCTTCCACCTTATCCATTTTTTCCTTGTAGTTCTCACCGCTCTTCTTGAGGATATGCTTGATCTCCGCGATGGCGATCACCGGCATAAACTTGGAGAAAAGGAAGTAACAGGTGAAGAACAACCCGAATGTTCCGAGGTAAAAACCAATCTCCCAGATGGTTGGTGTATAGTAAACGCTCCAGGAGGAAGGCAGGTAATCACGGTACAGTGAAGTAACGATGATCACGAAACGCTCGAACCACATACCAATGTTTACGATGATGGACATGAAGAAAGTAACATAAATGTTCCTTCTCATTTTCCTGAACCAGAAGATCTGTGGCGACAGTACGTTACAACCCATCATCAGCCAGTAACTCCAGCCATAGGGGCTCGACAGGTCCACACGGTTGTAGCGGAAAGCAAACCACTCGTATTCAGAAGCACTGTACCATGACATGAACAGCTCCGTGAGGTAAGCGATACCCACGATAGAACCTGTCAGTACAATTACTTTATTCATTACCTCGATATGCTCGATGGTGATATAATCTTCAAGAGCAAGAACTTTTCTTGTAACCAGCAACAGGGTTTGCACCATGGCGAAACCGGAGAAGATGGCACCCGCAACGAAATATGGCGGGAAGATGGTCGTGTGCCAGCCCGGGATCACTGAGGTGGCGAAGTCAAATGATACGATGGTGTGTACGGAAAGTACAAGCGGTGTTGACAAACCAGCGAGTACCAGGGAAAGCGCTTCATGTCTTTGCCAGTGCTTGGTGGAACCGGTCCATCCAAAGGCAGCCACCCCGTAAAACATTTTCCTCCACTTAACCCTTGCACGGTCACGCAGTGTAGCAAGGTCGGGAATAAGACCGGAGTACCAGAACAACAATGAAACGGTGAAATAAGTTGAGATCGCGAATACGTCCCAGAGAAGCGGTGAGTTGAAGTTCACCCACAAAGGACCACGCGTATTGGGATAAGGTAAAGTAAAGAAGGCGTTCCATACACGACCCATGTGCCAGATCGGGAACTGGCCCGCGCACATTACAGCGAAGATGGTCATGGCTTCAGCCGCACGGTTCACACCAGTTCTCCATCCCTGCCTGAAAAGCAAAAGGATCGCTGAGATCAGTGTACCCGCGTGACCAATACCTACCCACCATACGAAGTTGGTGATGTCCCAACCCCAGCCAATTGTTTTGTTCAGGTTCCACTGACCGGTACCCCAAAGTACTTCCATCACTACGGATAGGATACCGAAAGCCAGCAATAATACAGAGATCAAAAAACCGATCCACCATAACCTGCTGGGCGCAGCCTCAACGGGACGGCAGATATCTTCGGTTACCTGGTGATAATCCTTATTCCCTTCTACCAGTGCTGGTCTTACCTGCGATTCGTATTTGAGTAATGCCATATAGTAAAGCTTCGAGCTTTGAGCTTCGAGCTACGAGCCGGTGCTGGTAACTGTTGGCCTTTCGCTGTTATTATTGGTTCAACTATTTCTTTTTACCTGACATGCGATATGCATGTCATTCATCTTTTCACTATCCGGACATGCCGTTGGCATGTCCTTACGGTTAATGCGTTTTCGCAGGTTCGTGCGCCGGTGTAGCCGGTTCACCTGACTGCTGATTGGCATGACCTTCCGCACCTTTATGTTTTGGCGGAATCACTTCATCCGTGTTCCTGATCTTGGCCAGGTAGTTCACATTCGGTAAAGTGTGCAACTGCTCCAGTACATAGAAATTCCTGCGGGTATTGTTCTCCCTGATCTGTGCCACTTTTCCTTTCGGATCATTCACATTACCAAATACGATAGCGCTGGTTGGACAGGCCTGGGCGCAGGCAGACTGCACTTCATCCGGGCCAATAGCCCTGTTCTCCATCTTCGCACGCAGTTTTCCTTCCTGTGTACGCTGAACGCAGAAGGTACATTTTTCCATCACACCACGGCTTCTTGTAACCACATCAGGATTCAATACCATGCGTGTGAGTTCATCATTCATCTGGTCAACCACCGCGTTGGTAGCACCTACGCCGCTCTTCGGACCCATTTTACCATGGGTAGAAGCGCCGGTGTAGTCAGCCCAGTTGAAACGGCGTACTTTATACGGACAGTTGTTAGCACAATATCTTGTACCGATACAACGGTTATAAGCCATCTGGTTGATACCTTCCGAGCTGTGCATGGTGGCGGCAACCGGACAAACATTCTCACATGGAGCGTTGTCGCAATGCTGGCAAAGCATGGGCTGGAAGATCACCGATTTCAGATCATCAGGATTTTCCTGCGCGCTTACATAATAACGGTCGATGCGCAGCCAGTGCATCTCGTGCGCACGCAGCACTTCATTCTTACCTACAACCGGAACGTTGTTCTCGGTATGACAGGCAACCACGCAGGCGCCGCAACCAATACAACTGTTGAGGTCAATAGACATACCCCATTTCAGGCCAGGCTGCACATGATCGCCATACAGGGTTCCTTCCTTGCGGTAGTCACCTGTTCTGGGTGCATAATCCTTATGCAGCTCTTCACGCCAGTGTTTGATTTCATCCGGACGTGCCATGTAAGTGGCCAGCGTGGTTTCTTTCAAAACCTCTGTACGGCCTTCGTATGAATCGTGCATCTGGATACGGGCAACCTTGTGATTGCCGGTAGTACCATCAGATGTTTTAACGTCGTTGGAAAAATCAATGGTTGTTCCATTGAAGCGGGCGAACTGGTAAACATTCTTACCAACACCCTTGCCTTCGTGAATGGCTTTGGAGAAATTGGCGCTACGGCCATAACCCACTGCCACCGCGATGGTATTGGCATCCATGCCGGGTACCACCATCACAGGAATATTCTCTACTGTTTTGTTACCAACAGTAAGGCTGATCGTGGGCCTGTCCTGGTAGTATTCAAAATCAGTTCCCGCGTAATTGATATCAAGTGCTTTTGCTTTAGCAGTGGAGATCAGCGCGTAGTTGTCCCAGGTAGCCCTTGTGATGGGATCAGGAAGCTCCATCAGCCATGGGTTGCCGGCCTGCTTACCTGTAAGCATGGCAACATTCTGATACAATACCACCTCGTCGCCGGAAGAAGCATTTTTGGCAGTAAGTGCTGCAACGGCTGCACCTACACCTCCTACATTCACTGATCCGGTTGTAACCTGGGGCGTATTTACAATTCTTTCAGTAGTACCGGCAGTGGTAATGCTGTCGGTTGTTGCTGTTGGCTGCTGACCTTGTGTGGTTGCAGGAACAGGGTTGGTACCGAGGTTATTATTTGCAGAAGCAACACCACCGGGAATGGATAAACCATCCTGGAGCGCTTTATCAAAAGCCTGCTGCCCGCCCAGTTTGCCGGTCCAGTAGGTTCTGAAATAAGTTTCGTAATCGGTATTGTTACCACTCCATTTCAGTAATGAAGTCTGGAAAGGACGGGTTTTGAATAAGGGGAAGATGGTTGGCTGCAGAAAGCTGATATAACCGGTTCTTGGTTCAGCATCGCCCCAGCTTTCCAGGTAATGATGGGTTGGAATGGAATACTGGCAAAGCTCTGTTGTCTCATCCAGTTTTTCATTGAAAGAAATGGTGAGCCTTACTTTGGCAAGACCAGCCTTGAATCTTTCTACATCATGATATTCGTAAACAGGATTGGCACCATAAATAAGCAATGCCCCAACCTGGCCCTGGTTCATTTGTTCCACCAGTCCCACCATATCCGAATCAATACCCTGGCGGGTGTTGATGCTCACACCTGAATCGATAGTAGAGCCATAAGCACCAATGGCGCTGTTGATGGCATTCACAATGATCTGCACATTCACATCATTGCTGCCTGCTACCACGAGAGCCTGGCCGCGGTTTGCCTGGATGGCTTTGACCGCATTCTGGATGCCGGTATTCAGTTTTGCATTTGAAATGGAAGGTGCATTCACACCAGCCACACCCAATGCCGCGGCAAGGGCCATTACCACTTTGCCGGTTTCAGAAGGCCTGTGTGTATATCTTTCATCCGCTGAAGCCCCCGTCATACTCAGGAAGCTTTCAAACTGGATGTGTTTGCTCATGGTTGGATTGGCTTCATTGATCTTGCGGCCGTTAGCGTACTGGCGTGCAAATTCAACAGGAGAAAGCCAGGTGCCTAGGAAATCGGCGCCGATGCTGATGATGGCTTTTGCTTTTTCAAAATTATAAGCAGGTAAAGCTCTTCTTCCCTGTGTGGCTTCGTTGGCCAACAGCATACCTGAATAAGAAACCGCATCGTATTGTACGTGGCGGCTGCCAGGATACCTGCCCAGGAAATCAGCAATAATTTGTTTGGTGGAAGGGGAGTTGATGGTACTGGTCAATAAAACTACCGGTCCGCTTACACCGGCCAGTGCCGCGGTGATCTGCTGGTCAACCTGGTCAAACCCGGGAATCTCCTGGAACTGTGCACCCGACTTACGCTTTGGATTGGTAAGGCGGTACATGTCGTACAGGTCAAGAACGGAAGCCTGCGCACGGGGAGAAGTTCCTCCTTTTGTGAAAGGATACAGTTCATTACCCTCGATCTTGATAGGACGGCCATCTCTAACCTTTACCACAACAGGAAGGGCATCGCCATCCTGTACATAAGTGCTCGCGTAATATTTGGCAACACCGGGAGTGATATTTTCAGGCCTGTTCACAAAAGGCATGGCCTTGCGTACAGGAACCTCGCAGCTCGCGGCCAGGGTGGCAGCGGCGGTGCTGAAACCAAGGTATTTCAGGAAGTCGCGGCGTGGGGTTTTGGCATCGAGCAGTCCTTTGCCATCGATATCTCCGAAAGGCAGTTCTTCGGCAAATTCATCCTTCGTCCGGTTCTGTAACTCTAGTCTGCTTTTCTCATCGAGCTGGGCGAAACTTGACCAATACTTTTTATCGCTCATAACTTTTTTTGAAGTTCGATTAGTTAGATAGGCCAATTGCCATTGGCCAAAGGCTTAATAGTGGCATTTCTGACATTCCAGTCCACCGATATCCTTCACACTTACACTGTCCATTTTACCATGTTTGATATCGTTATGGAATTTTTCGTAAATGCTGTAGAACCTGTTTCCTGAACTGTCGTTGTAATTGAAGTTAACTTTTGTATCGCGGTGACAGTTCACGCACCAGCCCATGCTCAGCTCAGACATCTGGCCAACTTTATCCATTTCCTGGATGTTGCCGTGACAAGTCTGGCAGGCCACATTACCCACTCTCGCGTGTTGCGCGTGGTTGAAATACACGTGGTCAGGCAGGTTATGGATTTTGATCCACTCTGGTGATTTGGCGCTTGTGTTGGCCGGATCCCATTTGGCGCCGGGACCAGGAGTAAACCCGGCGTATTTGAATAATTTATTGATCTCGTCAGTTCCGTTGATCTCTTTGTCGCCATCAAACAGTTTCGGTCCTTTCTCATAAGTAGTCACCACCTGGTGGCAGTTCATACAAATATTGAGTGTAGGAATACCGGCATGCTTGCTTTCCCAGGCACCGCCATGGCAATAGAGACAGTTGATCTGGTTGATACCCGCGTGAACTTTATGGGAGAAGTAGATCGGCTGGTCAGGCTGGTAGCCCTGCTGGCGGCCCAGTCCTATAGCGCCCTTACCCACATAATAACCACCCACGATGAAGAAGATCACGGCAAAAAGAGCAATGTAGATCTTGTTACGCCAGAACGGAACGGGCTCAGGGCGCATGATCTGCTCTTTATCATCCGAAAGTTTTTTGAGGTTGCTGTTCACCTGCATCAGGATCAGGGCCACTAATGCAAGGATGAGGGAAATGATACCGAAGATCAGGGCACCGCGGTTGTTTTCAGTTTGTCCACCAGGGCCATCTGGATTTGTGGGAGCGGCAGGAGGCGTTTCAATATATTCAAAAATGGCATCTACCTGCTCCTGCGAAAATTGCGGGAAGCTGGGCATGATGGAACCCCAGGTCTTCTGGAGTTCTTTGGTATATTCTGTTGTGGGTATGAAGGCCGCCGGATTTTTAATCCAGGCATACAGGTTAGCCTTATCCTCCGCCCATGGACCCCTGGTGGTAACGCCTCTTAAGGCCGGGCCGGAGAGTGCTTTATCAACTCCATGACAGCTTGCACAGTTATTTTGAAATAGCTGCTGGCCAGTTTGCGCGATCCCCGAACTCATCAGAAAAAAGAAAAAAAGCCCTGTCAGTATTCTTCTCTTCGCATGGATTTGTAAAATGTTCATAGAAACAATTGGGTCTGAGTGTGGATAATTTCCCAAATCGGCAGCAAAAATATGACAGGAAATTAACAAAAGCGCAACGATCCCAAATTTTTTTTAACCCGCTACCAGCCTGCATTTCAGCCGATTCTGAGTGCCTACACATGGTAGTTGAAATTTACATGTCATGCAATAGTCAGTCAAATCAGGAAATGTTGAAATCCATATTTAAGCCCTTCATCATGCTTTGAATCCGCAGCGGTTTAAGGCCTAATTTCGCCACCAGAAATTTTAAAATGCTGGAAAGGCTGAAACAAAAATGGGGCGTGAGCGCGGGCAGGCTGGTGCTGATCCTGGTAACTTTTGCCGTGGGTGGAAGTCTCAGTGGTATCGCTGCCAAAAAAATAATGAGTCTAATAGGTATCAGCCAGGCGGCTCTTTACATTCCTCTATATATTATTGTAGTTACGGTCATATGGCCCTTTTCCGTAATGACGGTAAGCCTTTTTACCGGGCAGTTCGTTTTTTTCCGGCAATACCTTGCCCGGATGGGCAGCCGCATGACGGGGCGGAAAAAGAAAACCAAGCCCCCTCCATCCTCACCTAAAAACATCACCATCTTCGCTTCCGGCGCTGGTTCCAATGCCCAAAAGATCATTGAATATTTCAGAAACAGTGAGACAGGTAAAGTGGCATTGATCGTTTGCAACAAGCCTAAAGCCGGGGTGATTAAGATTGCGGAAGAGTCAGGGATCCCCGTGCTCCTGATCGAAAAAAAACGTTTCACCGAAGGAGATGCTTATCTCCCTGAGCTCCGGGCTGCCGGTACGGACCTGGTTGTGCTCGCGGGCTTTTTGTGGAAGATCCCCCAGGCGCTCGTGGATGCCTACCCCAGGAAAATCATGAACATTCACCCTGCCCTGCTTCCCAATTATGGAGGCAAGGGTATGTTTGGCCACCACGTACACCAGGCCGTGATCACGGCGGGTGACCTGCAATCCGGCATTACCATTCATTACGTGGATGAACATTATGATCATGGTGATATTATTTACCAGGCTGCCTGCCCGGTATTGCCGGGTGATACCCCTGAAATACTGGCTGCCCGGATCCACCAGTTGGAGCATGCACATTTTCCTATGGTGGTGGAAGAGGTGTTGATGAAACAGCCCTGATTTTCATCTTCTGCCCATCATTTATTGTATTTGATTTCGAAAAGATTGAAAATAGCCGTTTAGGCGGGAAGGGCGGTAAACAGCGGTTCATTTTCTAAATGGAAATAAATTCATTCTTGAATTTAATGAAATTACTTACTGATCTCTGGTAGCTGTAGCTTCAGCGAAGGCTACCTCCCCGCCTAAACGGCATTTCTGTAAATGCCAACCTCGAATTAGCTAAAAGAATACCTTATTATATTTTAATGCGGGAATGAAACGGCAACCTCCGAGGTAACCTCGGAGGTCGGCTTCATTTTATCTTCTTCTTTAGATTTAGTTTTGTTACTTGCCTGAATGC